>NZ_JBOHCV010000466.1:0-3161 GCF_050698815.1 Streptomyces sp. | reverse complement strand
GGTCGAGGTCGTCGAGCACGGCCGGCGAGCCGGGCAGCGGCCGCAGCCCGTGCCAGCCCGCTCCCGTGGCGTGGCCGTAGGGGGGCCGCAGCTCGATGCCGGTGCGGCGGTGTTCGGGTGTCAGCCGGAGACTGCGCGGCCCGGCCACGACGCGGACCCGGGCGGCGTGGGCCGCCGGGCAGGCGCTGGTGGCGTGGGTCTCCGTGCCCGCGTGGGTGGCGTGGGTGGCGTACACGCCGATGCCGGGGAGGGTCAGCCGTCCGCCGGGAGCGGGCAGGGTGATGCGGAAGCTGACGCCCGTACGCAGCGCGACGGCGGCGGCCAGGGCTCCCAGCCCGCCGAGGCAGTCCTCGAAGGCGGGCCGGTCCCGCGCCGGGACGCTCAGGGCGTGCACGAGCCAGTTGCCGACCGAGGGATAGGAGAGGGCTTCGCGGGCGGCGAGCGGATCGGCGGCCTCGGCCCGCTCCAGCAGTCGCCAGTGCCGGTTCAGCCGTTGCCGCACCGGTGGCGGCACGGCGTGCCGGTCCGCCTGCGCGAGCAGGGACTTGAGCAGCACCAGCCGCCTGCTGTACAGCCCGGCCCGTAACAGCCGGAGGTCTTCGGGGCCGGGCCGGGTACGGGCCAGGGACGCGAGAGTTTCGGCAGGAACGCCGAACGAGGCCGCGACAGACTGCACCCTTCCCCCTCCCCCGTCTCCCTCGTCATTTCCCCGGTGATGAGAATTGGCCCGAACACGTCCCTGGTCGGCCCCCCTACGGCGGCGGAGGCACCCGGTGCCGTCAGGACGCCTTCCCGGCCTGGCCGCCGTCGTCCCCCCACCAGGTCTCGGTGAACCGCTCCGGGCGGTCCAGCACCGCATCGACCGCCGCCAGCAGTGCGGGGGCGTCCATGGCTCGCAGAACGCACAGGTCAACACCGGTGAGATCGGGAAGGGGCGGCGTTCCCGCGCGCTCCAGGTCCGTCCCTGAGGACGTGCCACGGCCCTGCTTCGGCACGCTCTCCTCCTCCCTGCCGCCCCTGGCGGCGGGCTGCCCGCAACAGTGGTGGGTTCTTCCCAACGACCTTGCTTCGGAAACCCGTTCGGAATCGGCCCCCCGCACCCGGGCCCGCTCATTCGGCCTCCGCCTCCAGCGCGGCGATCCGCTCGCGGGTCTCACGCACCTCCGCCATGGGTACGCCCTCGGCCATCCGGCCGGTGAGCTGCCGCCACTCGGCGGCGGCGGCACTGTAGTCCGCGAGCGCGGCATCATGACGGGCGTCCCTCTCGTGGAGCCTGCCGCGCGCCAGCAGCGCTCGAGCCGCGGCCACCGACGCGGACGCATCGGCTCCCTGTGTCTGCCGGGCCTCGGTCAGCGACCGGGTCAGTGCCTGCTCGGCCTGGCCGGACGGCACGTGGCCGGCGGGGAACTCCTGCCGGGCGGCGCCGAGCAACAGCCAGGCCTCGGCCCGCAGTTCCCCCTCCTGCCCCTTGCGAGCGACCTGCTCCAGCAGGTGGCAGCCCTCGTACAGATCAGGCAGGAAGCTCTCCCGCTCGAAGCGGGCCACCAGGGCGCGGCCCAGGAGGAGTTGGAGCCGGGCGGCGAGCGGGCCACCGCCCGGTGCGCTGGTCAGCGCCTCCCGCAGCAGCCCCTCCGCGCGGGTGGCGCCCTCCAGGTGGGTGGCGCCCTCCGCGCTGTCCAGCAGCATCGTCCCCCATTCGGTGAGGAGTTCGGCCCGCTCCAGACTGTCGCGTTCGGTGTGGGCCTCCGCCGCCGTGTAGGCCAGGTCCGCCGCGGCCGGATCGCCGGTGTCGCGGTGTACCCGGGCGCGGGCGCGTGCGCAGCGCAGCCGCAGCGTGTCGTTGTCGCCGGCGGCCGCCTCGGCGCGGTCCAGGTTCGCGAGCCGTTCGGCGCTGTCGGCACCGGCCTTGCGGAGCGCGGCACTGAGGTCGAGGAGGGCCGCGCACAGCCCCGGGTCGTCGTCTCCGCCGACGGCCAACAGGTCACCGGCGGCGCGTAGTTCAACGGCGGCTTCGGCAGCCGCGTCCTCGGAGACCCGCCGCGCCGCGCCTGTACGGCCGTCGGCGCCGGCGAGTGCGAGCAGCACCCGGCCCAGCCAAAGCCGTCGCTTGCCTTCCAGCCGGCCGGTCAGCGGACGGCCGGCCGCCGTCGACTCGTCGGCCATGGTGCGCAGCGTCCGCACGGCGGCCCGTAGCTGCTCGGGGTCCTCCTCGGCCTGCCACAGGTCGTGCTGTACGGCGGCGAGTTCGAACCGGGTGTCGAGGTCGTCGCCGGTCAGCTGGTCCGCGGCGGCGTGCAGCAGCTCGCGAGCCTGCTCGGGGCGCCGGCGGACCTCTCCGGTCTCGGTGAGGGCGTGCAGGATCCGGCCGAGTACGAGCCGGGCGCGCCCGAGGTCGGCCAGCGCATCGGCGACGGCGGCCTCGGCGTGGGTGCGCGCCTGGTGCAGCAGCCGCGGGTCGCCCTGCGCCCACCAGCGGCGCAGCAGCCGCTCCGCCTCCGGGAGCCCTCCGGACACCGGGACGTCCGGGTCGTACCAGCTGACCACCCGGGCGGGGATCTCCGCGAACAGCTCGTCGATGACGCTCTCCCGCCACCCGCCGGGCTCGCGCCCCCCGGACCTGCCCTCCTCCAGCGGGTCCCGCCCGGAGAGCCGGGCGACGGCGCGGGCGGGAAAGTTGCGGGTGCCCTTGCCGAACCGCCGGGTGACGTACTCCGAGAGGTACTTCAGCACCAGCACGGCCGCGCCCTGATCGAGGGAGTGCAGCAGCAGGTCCTGCACGCCGGGCGCGAAGACGTACCGCGGCCCGGGTGAATCCTCGATGTCCGGCAGCCGCTCCAGCAGTCCGCTCAGCAGCACCTCTGCCAGCTCCATGGGCCCGGTGTCGGGCAGCATCGCCTCCTGCACGAGCTGGATGACGGGAAGCACCAGCGGTACGGCGGCCAGGTGCACGGCCAGGTCGAGGGCGCCGGGTGAGGCGGACGCACGGAAGGCGCCCAGCAGTTCGCGGGGGTGCTCGGCGCCGGCCGGCGTGCGGGGAGCGGGCATCGCGTGATGGCGCGGCCGTACCCAGGCGGCGGCACCGCGCACGGTACGCCGGCCGTTGCCGCCCAGCAGCCGGGCCCAGCTGCCCAGCGCCGCCGGCGTGGGCAGCAGCACGGGCA
>NZ_JBOHCV010000465.1:0-2966 GCF_050698815.1 Streptomyces sp. | reverse complement strand
GTGGCCACCATCGAGGCGATGAAGATGGAGGCGTCCATCACGGCCCAGCGCGCCGGCACGGTCGGCCGGCTCGCGATCGGCGAGGTCCAGCAGGTCGAGGCCGGCGACCTGCTCATCGAGATCAGCTGAGGCCCCGGCTGTGGGCCCACCCGGGCGGGGCCCACAGCCGCTGGGGTACCGCCTACTCTGGTGGCATGACCGCGCAGGACGCCCTTGAGCGAAGCTACGAGATCCGCACGTTCGGATGCCAGATGAACGTGCACGACAGCGAGCGGATGGCCGGCCTGCTGGAGGACGCGGGCTACGTGCGCGCGCCCCGGGACGCCGACGGCGCCGACGTCGTCGTCTTCAACACCTGCGCGGTGCGGGAGAACGCCGACAACCGGCTGTACGGCAACCTCGGGCAGCTCGCACCGAAGAAGGCCGCGCGGCCGGACATGCAGATCGCGGTGGGCGGCTGCCTCGCGCAGAAGGACCGCGAGACGATCACACGGAAGGCCCCCTGGGTCGACGTGGTCTTCGGCACGCACAACGTCGGCAAGCTGCCGGTGCTGCTGGAGCGCGCCCGTATCCAGGAGGAGGCGCAGGTCGAGGTCGCCGAGTCGCTGGAGGCGTTCCCCTCGACGCTGCCGACCCGGCGCGAGAGCGCCTACGCGGCCTGGGTGTCGGTCTCCGTCGGTTGCAACAACACCTGCACCTTCTGCATCGTCCCGCAGCTGCGCGGCAAGGAGAAGGACCGCAGGCCCGGCGACATCCTCGCCGAGACCGAGGCGCTGGTGGCCGAGGGCGTCACCGAGATCACCCTGCTCGGGCAGAACGTCAACGCCTACGGCTCGGACATCGGCGACCCCGAGGCGTTCAGCAAGCTGCTGCGCGCCTGCGGCCGGATCGAGGGGCTGGAGCGGGTCCGGTTCACCTCGCCGCACCCGCGCGACTTCACGGACGACGTGATCGCCGCCATGGCCGAGACCCCGAACGTGATGCCGCAGCTGCACATGCCGCTGCAGTCGGGCTCCTCGCGGGTGCTGAAGGCGATGCGCCGCTCGTACCGCCAGGAGCGTTTCCTGGACATCATCGAGAAGGTGCGCGCCGCCATGCCGGAAGCCGCCATCTCCACCGACATCATCGTGGGCTTCCCCGGCGAGACCGAGGAGGACTTCCAGGAAACGCTGCACGTGGTGCGCGAGGCGCGCTTCGCGCAGGCGTTCACCTTCCAGTACAGCAAGCGGCCCGGGACGCCCGCAGCGGAGATGGACGGGCAGATCCCGAAGCAGGTCGTGCAGGAGCGGTACGAACGGCTCGTCGCCCTCCAGGAGGAGATCTCCTGGGAGGAGAACAAGAAGCAGGTCGGCCGGACGCTGGAGCTGCTGGTCGCCGAGGGCGAGGGACGCAAGGACGACGCCACCAGGCGGCTGTCCGGACGCGCTCCCGACAGCCGGCTGGTGCACTTCGCGCGCCCCGAGGAGGACGTCCGCCCGGGCGACGTGGTCACCGTCGGGATCACCTACGCCGCCCCGCATCATCTGCTCGCCGAGGCGCCGCCGGTGTCGGTGCGCCGTACCCGTGCGGGTGACGCCTGGGAACGGCGGCACGCCGCACCGGAGGCCCCTGCGCCGCAGGGCGTCATGCTGGGCCTGCCGGCGATCGGCGTCCCTGAACCGCTGCCCGCCGACACCGGCGGCTGTAACGTCTGCTGAGGTACCGCACGCCTGCTGTCGGCCAAGGGGGAGGGCACTGTGCCGAGTTGGGGACTGATCGTCGAGGAGACCTGCGGCTACCAGGACCGCCGGTGGGAGGCCACCCACCTCGGCGAGTTCGACGGTACGCGCCAGCAGGCGCTGACGAGGCTGCTGAAGTTCGCGAAGACGTACGAGCCGGCGCACCCCCGGCTGCCCAAGCGCCGGCTGGTCTACGAGGCGGCGGACGGGTACATCGTGTTCGTGCGGGGCGCGACCGAGACCTTCCATCTCCGCTTCTCCGTGGCGGAACTCGTCCACGACACCTACGCCCCCGCGAGACCACAGGGCAGACCGGAACCGGCAGCCGAACCGGAGGATGCGGTACCCGCAAACCACGGTCGGCGAAAGTCCTGACTCAGTCCGTTACGGAGGGCGGTCGGCGAGGTTAGGCTGCCCCGCATGCTTGTCGCCGCCGCTGTGTGTCCCTGCCCGCCGCTGCTCGTTCCCGAGGTCGCGGGCGGGGCCGCCCATGAGATGGACGCCGCCCGCGCCGCCTGTGCGGACGCGCTCGGCGGCGTCGCCGCCGCCCGCCCCGACAGACTCCTCGTGCTCGGTCCCGCGGAACAGTCCGCCCGCGGTACCCACCCGCAGGGGGCACGTGGCTCCTTCCGGGGTTACGGAGTGGACCTCGAGGTCGGTCTCGGCAAGGGCGATGCCCCCGGCGCGCGTCCCCTCCCGCCGTCCCTGACCGTCGGAGCGTGGCTGCTGACCCGTGCGGAGTGGACCGCCGCTCCCGTCGAGGGCCTCGGCGTCGGCGAGGCCACGACCCGTGACCGGTGCGTGGCGGCTGGCCGTCAACTGGCCGACAGCGCCGACCGGGTGGCCCTGCTGGTGATGGGCGACGGCAGCAACTGCCGTACGGTCAAGGCCCCCGGCTACTTCGACGAGCGCGCCACCGCCTTCGACGCGGACGCCGCCCGTGCGCTGGGTGCCGCCGACGCCAGCGGACTGCTGGCGCTGGACGAGGAGTTGGCGTACGAGCTGAACGCTTCCGGCCGCGCCTGCTGGCAGGTGCTCGCGGGAGCGGCGGCCGGGGAAGGAAGCGGACCCGGATCCGGACCGGGCTCCGGCCTGGAAGGGCGGCTGCTGTACGACGAGGCCCCCTACGGCGTCGGCTACCTGGTCGCCGGCTGGTCGTAGCCGGCCGCCGCCTGGGCCGGGCGAGGGCGCACGGCGTCCGCCCAGCACGGCTGTGGGCGTGCGTCCACCGGATCACCGGTGGACGCA
>NZ_JBOHCV010000464.1:0-3168 GCF_050698815.1 Streptomyces sp. | reverse complement strand
CGGGCGCCCCGTGCGCGGACGTCGTCGCCCGGCTGGCGCGGGACGCGCGGCGTCCACTGCTGGTGCTCCTGGACGCGCCCGAGGAGATGCCGCCCGCGCTCGCCCGCGAACTGCGGCAGTGGACGGCGGGCACGGCCGGCTGGCTACGGGCGTCCGGCGCCCGGATGATCGTCGCCTGCGGGCCCGAACACTGGGAGCAGGCGGGGGCGTTCTTCCCGCCCGCGCTGCTCTACGGGGGCGGAGCGCAGGGCGGAACCGGCACCACACTGCCGCCCTGCGTACGGCTCGGCGACCTGTCGCCGGGAGCGGCCGCGCGCGCCCGCGACCTTTACGGTCTGCCGGAGGGTGCCCTCAGCTCCGCGGACGCGGGGCATCCGCTGGCGATGCGGATGCTCTCGGAGGTCCGTGCGGCACAGGGCTACGGGCCGTCCGGGCGGCCGCACGCGGACACCGCCGCCGGCAACCGCGCCGGTGTGCCGGCCGAACTGGTCAACGGGCAGGTCCTGGCCCCCAGTCGGGCCGAGATCTTCTCCGCCCACCTCGACCTTGCCTGCCTGCGCATCGCTCTCGGGCTGCCCGAAGGGCCGCGGCGGACCGGACGCGAAGGTACCGTACGGCGGCTCGCCGCGAGGGTCGCGGGGCAGCTGCACGAGGCGGCGCGACGGTGTCTGGGGCCGGGACAGGGCGCCTTGGACGGGCAGGCCTTCGAGGAGATCTTCCCCCGGTTCGGTGGCCTGGCATCGGCGGTGCTCGCCGAGGGCGTACTCGTCCCGGCCGGAGAGGGATTCCGCTTCGCCGACGAGGAGTTCGCGGACTGGCTGCAGGGCCGGCACCTGGACGTGGACGCGGCGCTGGACACCCTGGTGCACCACCAGGCCGGCCAGGACGCCAGGGTGCCCGTGCCGATGCCCACACCCACATCCACACCGACACCGACGCCCACACTCCCACCCGCCGCCATGCCCCGGCACCGGATCGGACCGGTCGTGCAGGCGCTGCTGCTGTGCGCGCAACTGGACGGCCCGAACGCGCTGGAGCGCCGGCTGCGCCCGCTGGTCGAAGCCGGCGGTGCGCATGCCGCGGACCCCGACGTCGCCTGGTGGGCCGGGCACCTGCTCGGTGAGACACTGCTGGGTCTCCCTGACGCGCGTCCCTACAGCGGTGTCCTGTGCGCACTCGCCGAGCGCATCACGGCGGAAGGTCACAGCGGCGATTTCGGGCCATGGTTCTGGCGGCGGCTGCCGCTGCCGACTCCCGTCCGGATCGAGCTGTTGCGCCTCCTGCTGCCCGTCGACGCACCGCACGGGGCGGACGGTGGCCGGGGAGGTGAGCGCTACCTGGATGTGGTGGGAGAGCTGCTGGCCACCGAGCCGCGGACCGTGCAGCCGCTGCTGTGCGCGTGGTTCACCGACCAACGGCCGCTGCGCAGACGGGCCGACGCGCGCGGTGCGCTCCAGCCCACCGTCGCCTCGGCGGCGCAGGCACTCCTGCACACTCATCGCGGGCGAGCCACGGACGACCTCCTCGACCTGCTGATCGGCACGGATCACCCTCGGGCCGAGGAACTGCTCACTGAATTCGTGCACGACGAGCCGGCCGCGCTCTGTCGTGACGTCGACCGCTGGGCGCACGACGAGCGGGCCGGGCGGCGGGCCGCTGCCGCCGCTTACGGGGTGCGGACCTGGCGGCACGCCCGTACGCACGCGGACCGTGAACTGCTCCAGCAAGCCGCCCTCGCACTGCTGCGCCACCCTGATGAGGCCGCCGTTCACGGTACGGCCCTGGCGCTGCTCGTACGGGACCAGGACCGGCGCGATCAACATCTCGATGCCGCCCTCGCCCACCTGGCCGCCACCGGCGCACCGGAGCTGGCCGGTGCGCTCGCCGAGACGCTCGACCACCGGCCCGAGCCGGTGCTGGCCGCCTTCCGCGCCCGGCTGCACGAGCCCGGCACAGCCGCACACGCGGTGCTGGCGGCGCTCGCGGACGTCCGTGACCCTGAGCTGGCCATCCGGGTCGCGGCTCTGGTGCGTGAGTACGCCGAGCTGCGGCCCGAGACCGCCGGGGACTCGGTGGCCGCGTTCGTGGGCCGCAGACTCACCCATGGCCGCGAGGCCCGTGCGGCGCTACGGCCCCTGACAGGCGCACTGCTGCGCTCGCAGTACGTCACGCTCCGGGCGAGCCTGGCCCGGGCGCTCGGCGGCGCCCCGGCGGGGCCGCTGCGCGACGAACTGCTGGACATACTGCTCGTGGCAGAGCTCGAGCCGGCCGTACTGGACGCCGCTGTGGAGGCGGTGGCCCGAACAGGGGGGCAGGAGCGGCAGGGGGCGGAGCGCCGCGGGGAGGAACAGGGTGAGCTGGTCAGGCGGATCGGCCTGCTGATGGCACGCACTCCCGAGGGAGCCGCCTGCTTCGACCGGCGCATGATCGAGCTGTCCCGCGAGGTACCGGGCTTCGCCGGGCTGCTGCGGGCCTGGGCGGATGGCTCGCCCGGTGCCTGGCTGGCGGTGGTGGGCCCCAGCGCCCGCCGCACATGCGAGTCCCTGGCCGACCGGGCCTAGCGCGGCTTCGCTGCCGGGGTCTCGCCCGGGCCCTGTCCGGTCCTCGACCGATCCTGGCGCGGGTCCTGTTCCGGGTCCGGTGCCGGTGCCGCTCAACGGCATGGCACCCTTGGGACCGGCGAAACATCGGCATCGGCGAGGAGCGGGACGTGCAGCGCTGGCGTGGCTTGGAGGACATCCCCGAGGGCTGGGGACGCAGCGTCGTCACCATCGGCTCGTATGACGGGGTGCACCGTGGGCACCAGCTGATCATCGGCAGGACGGTGGCACGCGCCCGTGAACTGGGCGTACCCGCGGTCGTCGTCACCTTTGACCCGCACCCGAGCGAGGTCGTACGCCCCGGCAGCCACCCCCCGCTGCTCGCGCCGCACCCCCGCCGTGCCGAACTCATGGCCGAGCTCGGCGTGGACGCGGTGCTGGTGCTGCCCTTCACCGCCGACTTCTCCCAGCTGTCACCCGCCGAGTTCGTGGTGAAGGTGCTGGTCGACAAGCTGCACGCGCGCAGCGTCGTCGAAGGTCCCAACTTCCGGTTCGGACACCGGGCGGCGGGCAACGTCACCTTCCTCGCCGAGCTGGGCGAGACCTACGACTACGACGTGGTCGTCAT
>NZ_JBOHCV010000463.1:0-1569 GCF_050698815.1 Streptomyces sp. | reverse complement strand
CTGGAAAGCACCAGATCGGCGTCGGGCCGCGCCTTGCGTACTGCCGCGGCGGCGGCCAGCAGGCCGAGTCCCGAGTCCAAGAGCGCGATCTTCACGGCAGGCAACTGTAGCCGATGCCCGCTCCTGCCCACCCGCCGGGCGGGGGCGGATCAGCCTGGCGGCGACGCGTCCTGCGAGCGGATCGTCCGCAGGGGTCCTCCGTTCGGATCGTCTGTACGCGACGTCCCCGCGGCGCGTGACGAGTTCGGCGGCCCGGCTGCGGCAGACTGCGGCGGATGAGCCCGCTCACCTGGATCGCCGCCGGATCGCTGACCGCCTGGCTCTGGCTGCTGCTGGGTCAGGGCTTCTTCTGGCGCACGGACATCCGGCTGCCGCCCCCCGAAGAGCCGCCGCACTGGCCGACGGTGGCGATCGTGGTGCCCGCGCGGGACGAAGCGGCGGTGCTGCCGCTCAGCCTCCCCTCCCTCCTCTCGCAGGACTATCCGGGACGGGCCGAGATCTTCCTCGTCGACGACGGCTCCACCGACGGCACCGGCGCGCTCGCCCGCGAACTGGCCGACGAACTGCCGCACGGGCTGCCGCTGAGTGTGGACTCCCCCGGCGAGCCGGAGGCCGGCTGGACGGGCAAACTCTGGGCTGTGCGGCACGGAATGGCGCTCGCACGCGCCCGTACGGACGCGGACTTCCTGCTGCTCACCGACGCCGACATCGCACACGCGCCGCACTCGCTGCGGGAGTTGGTGAGCGCCGCGGTCGGCGCCCGGCTGGATCTGGTCTCGCAGATGGCGCGGCTGCGGGCGGAGAGCGGCTGGGAGCGGCTCATCGTTCCCGCCTTCGTCTACTTCTTCGCACAGCTCTACCCCTTCCGCTGGGTGAACCACCCCGGCGCCCGCACCGCCGCGGCGGCCGGCGGCTGCGTGCTGCTGCGCGCGGAGGCCGCCACCGGTGCCCGGCTGCCCGACAGCATCCGTGGCGCCGTGATCGACGACGTGACGCTGGCCCGCGCCGTCAAGCGCGGCGGCGGCGGGCAGATCTGGCTGGGGCTGGCCGACGGTGTCGACAGCGTGCGCCCGTACGACCGGCTGCCTCAGCTGTGGCACATGGTGGCGCGCAGCGCGTACGCGCAACTTCGGCACAGCCCAGCGCTGTTGCTCGGCACGGTCGCCGGACTGGCGCTGGTCTATCTGGTGCCTCCGGCTGCGGCGTTGGCCGGGTCACGGGTCGGGGCTGCCGCCTGGGCGGTGATGGCCCTGACGTACGTGCCGATGCTGCGCTACTACCGGCAGCCGCTGTGGCACGCGCCCACGCTGCCGGTCACCGCCGCCCTCTATCTGCTGATGACACTCGACTCGGCCCGGCGGCACTACTGGGGGCGGGGCGCCGCCTGGAAGGGCCGGACCTATTCCTGAGTCCATCTCTGATCAGGTGTGCGGGGCACTTACGGCTCACTTGCGGCCGGGCGTCCACTGCATGCCCCAGCCGTACGCCGCGTCGGCCGTGCGCTGGGGGCTGCTGCCGCGCTGCGTCACCAGATAGCGGGCCTCACGCTGGACGACGAGGTCGCCGCCC
>NZ_JBOHCV010000462.1:0-6997 GCF_050698815.1 Streptomyces sp. | reverse complement strand
GCGCTGGACGCCGGCGACGTGGCGGGCGCACGGCGCCTGTTGCCGCAGCTGTGCGGCCGGGACCCGGAGGCGCTGGACGCGGACGGCATCGCGCGCGCCGTAGTGGAATCGGTGGCCGAGAACACCTCGGACGCCGTCGTGGGTGCCCTGGTGTGGGACGCCCTCGCCGGCGTACCCGGCATGGCCGGTTTCCGTGCCGTGAACACCCTCGACGCGATGGTCGGCCACCGCTCCCCGCGTCACCGTCACTTCGGCTGGGCCGCGGCCCGGCTGGATGACGTGGCGGGGTGGCCGGGCGCGCGGCTGACAGCGGTACTCGCCGCGCTCGCCGGCCCGTGCCCCGCGGGTGCGGTCCGCGCTTGGCGCATGGACGCGCACCGGCATCCCAGCCCCAACGCCGGTCCCGTGGAGGCCGCCTTCGCGGGTGCGCTGGACCTGCGGCTCGGCGGCACCCTCGCCTACGGCGGACGCGTCGAGCGCCGGCCGGTGCTGAACGCCTCGGGGCGCGCGGTGCGCACAGAAGACATCGCGCGGGCCGTACGGCTGTCGCGAAGGGTCGGCCTGCTGGCGCTGCTGCTCACCGCCGGCGCCGGTACGGGCGTCCGGCGTGCCGTGGCGCATGCGCGGGCCGGGAGGGGGAGTTGATGAGGACCGGGAACCGCACCGGCGGCGGGCTGCTCGTCGCCGGCACGACCTCGGACGCGGGCAAGAGCGTGGTGACGGCCGGGATCTGCCGCTGGCTGGCACGCAAGGGGCTCAAGGTCGCGCCGTTCAAGGCGCAGAACATGTCGCTCAATTCGTTCGTGACACGGGAGGGTGCCGAGATCGGGCGTGCGCAGGCCATGCAGGCCGCCGCCGCGCGTACCGAGCCGAGCGCGCTGATGAACCCGGTGCTGCTGAAGCCGGGCAGCGACCGCAGCAGCCAGGTCGTGCTGCTGGGCAAGGCCGTCGGTGAACTGAGCGCCGGTGACTACCACTCCGGGCGGCAGGAGAAGCTGCTCGGCACCGTGGCCGACTGTCTGGCCCAGCTGCGGCGTACACACGACGCGGTGATCTGCGAGGGCGCCGGCAGTCCCGCCGAGATCAACCTCCGGCGCACCGACATCGTGAACATGGGCCTCGCGCGCGCCGCCCGGCTGCCGGTGGTGATCGTCGGCGACATCGACCGTGGTGGCGTCTTCGCGTCGTTCTTCGGTACGACGGCGCTGCTGGCGGAGCGCGACCAGGCACTGGTCGCGGGCTATGCGGTGAACAAGTTCCGCGGCGACGTGGCGCTGCTGGAACCGGGACTGGAGATGCTGCGCGGTCTCACGGGGCGGCCCGTGCTGGGTGTGCTGCCCTTCCGGCACGGCCTGGGCATCGACGAGGAGGACGGGCTGAGGGTGTCCCTGCGCGGCACCGTACGTGAGTCGGTGTCCGCACCGCCCTGCGGCACGGACGTACTGCGGATCGCGGTCGTGCCGGTGCCGCTGATGTCGAACTTCACCGACATCGACGCGCTCGCCGCCGAGCCCGGCGTGGTCGTCCGCTTCACCGACCGCCCCGAAGAGCTGGCGGACGCCGACCTGGTGGTGCTGCCCGGCACCCGCGGGACGGTACGGGCGCTGGAGTGGCTGCGCGCGCGGGGACTCGCGGACGCGGTGCGGCGGCGGGTCGCCGAGGGGCGGCCGGTGCTGGGCGTCTGCGGGGGCTTCCAGCTGCTGGGCGAGCGGATCGAGGACGAGGTGGAGTCGCGGGCGGGCACGGTGGACGGGCTGGGGCTGCTGCCGGTGCGGGTGCGGTTCGCGCGCGAGAAGACCCTTGCACGGCCGGTCGGTTCGGCGCTGGGCGAGACGGTGGAGGGGTACGAGATCCACCACGGCGTCGCCGAGGTGCTGGGCGGGGACGCCCTGTTCACCGACGCACGCGGGGAGAGCCTGGACGGCTGCCGGGTCGGCCCGGTGTGGGGTACCCACTGGCATGGGGCGCTGGAGAGCGACGGTTTCCGGCGGGCCTTCCTGCGCCGTGTCGCCACGGACGCGGGACGCACGGGTTTCCGGCCGGCGCCGGATACGAGTTTCGCCGCGCTGCGCGAGGAACAGCTGGATCGCCTGGGCGATCTCATCGAGGAACACGCCGACACCGACGCGCTGCTGCGCCTGATCGAGTCGGGCCCGCCCGCGGGCCTGCCGTTCATCGCCCCGGGGGCGCCGGATACGCACGCCCCAGCCGAAGACCGAGACCAAGCCCCGGCCGAAGACCAAGACCAAGACGCGGGAGCGCCCTCATGAGCACTGTTGTGCTGTTGTCCACCGCCGATACGGATCTGCTCGCCGCTCGTGCCTCGGGTGCCGGGTACCGGATCGCCAACCCCACCCGGGTCGACGCCACCGAGGACCTCCCGGGCCTGCTGGCCGGCGCGGACGTCGCGGTCCTGCGGCTGCTCGGCGGGAAGCGGGCCTGGGAGGACGGCCTCGCGGCGCTGAAGGCGTCCGGTGTGCCGACGGTGCTGCTGGGGGGCGAGGCCGTGCCCGACGCGGAGTTGATGGCGGAGTCCAGCGTGCCCTCCGGGGTGGTCGCGGAAGCGCTGCGCTATCTGGTCCAGGGCGGACCGGAGAACCTGACGCAGCTCGCCAGGTTCCTCTCCGACACCGTGCTGATGAGCGGCGAGGGCTTCGAACCGCCCGCCGACATGCCCGAGTTCGGAGTGCACGGCGAGTACGCGCGGCAGCCGGACCGGCCCACCGTGGGCGTGCTCTTCTACCGGGCGCACGAACTGTCGGGGAACACCGCGTTCGTGGACGTGCTGTGCGACGCGATCGAGGCGGCGGGCGGCAACGCGCTGCCCGTCTACTGCGGTTCACTCAGAGGCGCCGACGCCGGTCTCTACCGGCTGCTGGGGCAGGCCGACGCGCTGGTGACCACCGTGCTGGCGGCCGGCGGCACCGTGGCCGGCGACGCGTCCGCGGGCGGTGACGACGAGACGTGGGACATCGGGGCACTGGCCGAGCTGGATGTGCCGCTGCTGCAGGGAATGTGCCTGACGAGCAGCGGCGCGGCGTGGGAGGAGTCGGACGCCGCGCTGTCGCCGATGGACGCGGCGATGCAGGTGGCGATCCCGGAGTTCGACGGGCGGCTGATCACCGTGCCGTTCTCCTTCAAGGAGGAGGGGCCGGAGGGGGTGCCTGTGTACGCCGCCGACCCGGAGCGGGCGCGGCGGGTCGCGGGCATCGCGGTGCGGCACGCGGTGCTGCGCCACAAGCCGAACGCCGAGAAGAGGCTCGGGCTGGTCTTCACCGCATATCCCACGAAGCACTCGCGGGTGGGCAACGCGGTGGGCCTGGACACCCCGGCCTCGGCCGTCGGACTGCTGGACGCGCTCCGGGATGCGGGCTACGGAGTCCAAGGGCACCCTGACAACGGCGACGAGTTGATCCACCGCCTCATCGCGGCGGGCGGCCACGACGTGGAGTGGCTCACGGAGGAGCAGCTCGCGGCGGCGCCCGCGCGGGTGCCGCTGAAGGACTACCAGGAGTGGTTCGCCCGGCTCGACCCCGGCCTGCGCGCCGGCATGGTCGAGGCATGGGGCGAGCCGCCGGGCGGCCTGTACGTCGACGGCGACGACATCGTGCTGGCGTCCCTGCAGTTCGGCAACGTGGTCGTACTGATCCAGCCGCCGCGCGGCTTCGGCGAGAACCCCATCGCCATCTACCACGACCCCGACATGCCGCCCTCGCACCACTACCTGGCGACCTACCGCTGGCTGGAGCACACCTTCGGCGCCGACGCCGTCGTTCACATGGGCAAGCACGGCACCATGGAGTGGCTGCCCGGCAAGGGCCTGGGCCTGTCAGCGTCCTGCGCACCCGACGCGGTGCTCGGCGAACTGCCGCTGGTCTACCCCTTCATCGTCAACGACCCGGGCGAGGGCACCCAGGCCAAGCGGCGCGGACACGCCACGGTGGTGGACCACCTGGTGCCCCCGATGGCCCGCGCCGACACCTACGGCGACCTCGCCAAGCTCGAACAGCTGCTGGACGAGTACGCGTTGGTCTCCGACCTCGACCCGGCCAAGGCCCCGGCCGTGCGTGCCCAGATCTGGACGCTCGTACGGGCCGCGGAACTCCACCACGACCTGCACGTCGACGAGCAGCCGGGCGAGGACGACTTCGACGATTTCGTGATGCACGTCGACGGCTGGCTGTGCGAGATCAAGGACGTCCAGATCCGGGACGGCCTGCACATCCTGGGCGGTGGCCCGGTCGGCGAACCACGCGTCAACCTGGCGCTGGCCGTGCTGCGTTCGGCGCAGGTGTGGGGCGGCGTCGGCGGGGCGCTGCCGGGACTGCGGGCGGCGCTCGCGCGGCACTTCGGACTGACGGAGGCGGAGCTGCTGGCCGAGCCGGGCGCGCGGGTGACCGTGCCCGAGGCCCTGACGGCACTGGCTCCCGGACCTGCCCGTACCGCCTCCGACGCCGTGGATCTGCTGGAGCGGCTGGCCCGCGAGCTGGTGGAGGCGATGGAGGCCCGCGAGTGGGCGACCCAGGCCGCGGCGCCGGTCGTGGCGAGTGCGCTCGGCACCGAACTGGCCGATGCCGTACGGGTGCTGGAGTTCGCGGCCGACGAGGTCGTGCCGCGGCTGGCCCGTACGACCGACGAGATCGGCAACGTGCTGCACGCCCTGGACGGCGGCTACGTACCGGCCGGGCCGTCGGGTTCGCCGACCCGCGGGCTGGTCAACGTGCTGCCGACCGGGCGCAACTTCTACTCCGTCGACCCCAAGGCCATTCCCTCCCGGCTGAGCTGGGACGTGGGCAGCGCGCTGGCCGAATCCCTCGTCAAGCGGCACCTCGAGGACAACGGCCACTATCCGCGCTCGGTCGGGCTCACCGTGTGGGGCACGTCCTGCATGCGTACACAGGGCGACGACATCGCGGAGATCCTGGCCCTGCTGGGCTGCCGCCCGGTCTGGGACGACGCCTCCCGCCGCGTCACCGGATTCGAGGTGGTCGGCCTCACGGAGCTGGGCCGGCCCCGTATCGATGTGACGGTGCGGATCTCGGGCTTCTTCCGTGACGCGTTCCCGCACGTGGTGGCGATGGTGGACGATGCCGTACGGGCGGTGGCGGAGCTGGCGGAGCCCGCCGAGCAGAACTACCTGCGGGCGCACGTCGAGGAGGACACCGCCGGGCACGGCGACCGGCGGCGCGCCACGGCCCGCGTCTTCGGCTCCAAGCCGGGCGCGTACGGCGCGGGCCTGCTGCCGCTGATCGACGCCCGCAACTGGCGCTCGGACGCCGACCTCGCCGAGGTCTACGCGGTGTGGGGCGGCTACGCGTACGGGCGCGGCCTGGACGGGCGCCCGGCGCGCGGTGACATGGAGGCGGCGTTCCGCCGCATCCAGGTGGCGGCGAAGAACGTCGACACCCGCGAGCACGACATCGCGGACGCCGACGACTACTTCCAGTACCACGGCGGCATGGTCGCCATGGTGCGGCACCTGACCGGCGGCTCCCCCGAGGCGTACATCGGCGACTCGGCCGTCCCCGACCAGGTCAAGACCCGCACCCTGGGCGAGGAGACGCACCGCGTCTTCCGTGCCCGGGTGGTCAACCCCCGCTGGATGGCGGCCATGCGGCGGCACGGCTACAAGGGCGCCTTCGAGATGGCGGCGACCGTCGACTACCTCTTCGGGTACGACGCGACGGCCGGCGTCGTCGACGACTGGATGTACGAAAAGCTCGCGGCCGAGTATGTGGCCGACGAGACCAACCAGGACTTCATGAAGAAGTCCAACCCCTGGGCCCTGCGCGGCATCACGGAGCGCCTGCTCGAGGCCGCCGACCGCGGCCTGTGGGAGGAGCCGGACCCGCGGACCATCGAGCATCTGCGGGCCACTTACCTGGAGCTCGAAGGCGACCTGGAGGGAGACGCGTGAGCACCGCACAGAGCCCCTACCCGTTCTCCGCGATCGTCGGCATGTCCGACCTGCGGCTGGCGCTGCTGCTGAACGCCGTCTCACCGGCCGTCGGCGGCGTCCTCGTGCGCGGCGAGAAGGGGACCGCGAAGTCGACCGCCGTACGGGCGCTGGCGGCGCTGATGCCCGGTGTCGCGGTCGTACCCGGCTGCCGGTTCTCCTGCGACCCTGCCGTCCCCGACCCGGACTGCCCGGACGGGCCGCACGAGACTGGCGGCGGCGTGCCGCGCCCGGCCCGGATGGTGGAGCTGCCCGTCGGGGCCTCCGAGGACAGGCTCGTGGGCGCGCTCGACATCGAACGGGCGCTGGCCGAGGGCGTGAAGGCCTATCAGCCGGGTCTGCTGGCGGACGCCCACCGCGGCGTGCTGTACGTGGACGAGGTCAACCTGCTGCACGACCACCTCGTCGACCTGCTGCTGGACGCCGCCGCCATGGGCGCCTCCTACGTGGAGCGCGAGGGCGTCTCCGTGCGGCACGCGGCGCGCTTCCTGCTGGTCGGCACGATGAACCCCGAAGAGGGCGAGCTGCGCCCGCAGTTGCTGGACCGGTTCGGGCTGACGGTCGAGGTGACCGCGTCCCGGGAGACCGACGAGCGGGTGGAGGTGGTGCGGCGGCGGCTCGCCTACGACGCCGACCCGGCCGGGTTCAGGGCGCGTTGGGCGGCCGAGGAGGAGGCGCTGCGCGAACGCATCGCGGCGGCACGGGAGTTGCTGCCGCAGGTGCGGCTGGGCGATGCCGCGCTGCGCCAGATCGCGGCGACGTGCGCGGCGTTCGAGGTGGACGGCATGCGGGCCGACCTGGTGATGGCGCGTACGGCCACCGCGCTGGCCGCCTGGGCGGGCCGGACCGACGTCATGGCGGAGGACGTACGGCAGGCGGCGCTGCTGGCGCTGCCGCACCGGCGCCGGCGGAACCCGTTCGACGCGCCGGGACTGGACGAGGACACGCTCGACGAGACGCTCCAGCAGCACGCGGGCCCGGACGGCGGCGAGGACGACCCGGACCCGGACGGGCCCGGCGGTGGCCCGGACGACGGACCGG
>NZ_JBOHCV010000461.1:0-13490 GCF_050698815.1 Streptomyces sp. | reverse complement strand
ACATGTAGGTGTCCCAGTTCCAGTTCGGGCCCGGGTCGGTGTGGTCGTTGCCGGGAACCTCGCTGTGGCCGACGACGTGCGCACGGTCCTTGGGGATGCCGTACTTGTCGCACATGTACTTCGTCAGTGCGGCCGAGGAGCGGTACATCGCATCGGTGAACCACGACGGGTCGTCGACGAAGCCCTCGTGCTCGATGCCGATCGCCGAGGCGTTGCCGCCCTTGGCGTGCCAGGCGGTGTCGCCGTCGCGCACCATCTGGGTCACCTCGCCGTCGGAGGACCGGATCACGTAGTGCGCGCTCACCTGCGAATCGGGGTTCTTGAACCAGCTGATCGTGCCGGCGTACGACCCCTGGGTGACGTGGACGACGACCTGTGAGATCGCCGCGGTCCGGCCGGTGGCGTAGTTGGCCGCGTCGGCGGGGTTCCAGATCGCGGGCGGGTAGTCGTCGCTCCTGGTGCCCGGATCGGCGGACACCTTCGCGAACTCGCCGCGGTCCGGGCTGACCTTGTGGGGCGCGCTCCGCACGTCCTCGGCCCCGGCGGTCCTGCCGCGCACACCCTTGCTGACGAATTCGAAGGCGCTGTCGGCGTAGAGCCGCGCGAGCTGGTCGCTCTCGGCGCCGCCGTAGCGGGCAACGGTCGGGTACCAGGCGGCGAGGTCGGCCCGGTCGGACGCCTTGAGGCCCGCCTTGTCGGCGTCCGCGCGCAGGACGGCGGCGGCTCCGCGGATGTTGGCCGCGTCGTCCTTCCTCAGGTCGGCCTTCGACTCACCCGTGAGCTTCGCGGCGCGCTCCAGCGTGTGCCGCTCGGGGTTGCTGACCAGGTGCATGACGCCGAAGCCGTTGTCCTGACTCGGCTTGCCGTCATGTCCGTCGAGGTGCGTCTCGCTGTAGCCGACGGCCACGAGGAGGTCGCGCGGCACGTCGAACTCCGAGGCGGCCTTCGTGAAGGCCTGGCCCATCGTGGATCCGGCGGGTGCGGGGGCGGGGGCGGCGTTCGCGGTCTGCGCGACGACGGCGACCGTCGCGGCGAGCACGCCGCCGAACGCGGTGGTCCACACTCTCCTGCGGTTGTTCATGGGGGGGTGCCTCTCTGTCTCCGGCGCGCGGTGGGGGGAGGGTTGAGCACCCCTGGCGTGGGCCGGCGCGCCGGTCACGGTCGGTGCCAGGGGGAGGGCTGGTCAGGCCCTTACGGCGTACACGGCAGCGAGACACCTCGCTCGGACAGATAGGCGAACGGGTCGTCACCGAAGCCGGTGCCGCCGTCGCGGTGCGCCTCGAAGTGCAGGTGCGGGCCGGTCGATTGGCCCTCGCTGCCCATCGAGGCGATCGGCTGCCCAGCGGCGACCGTGTCGCCGACAGCAACGAACCGCTCGTACATGTGCCCGTATTCGGTGACCGAGCCGTCGGCGTGCCTGATCCGGACCCACTGGCCGTAGCCGCTGGCCGGGCCGGACTCGGTGACAACGCCGGCACCGGCGGCGTGGATCGGCGTGCCGAGCGAGTTGGCGAGGTCGACGCCGTCGTGACCTTCGTGGTAGCCCTGGCTGACCACGGCCGCGGTCGGGCACGAGGCCGGAAAGGCCACTGCTGCCGCCGCCGCGCTCGCGGTTCCTTCGGCACCCGGGCCGGACTGGGCGGCCGCCGGGACGGCGATGAGGCTCGCCAGTACGCAGCCGCCGGCGGCGGCCAGTGCGAGCAGGCGGCGCTTGTCGCGCCTGCTGTGGGGGGGACGGGACATCGGCATTCCTTTCCAGAGTGCATACGATTTCCGCGCCACGCCAGTAAAAGCAGCTAGGCATGTACGCGACAACCCTGTTCGGACAACAAGTACTACTTTCTCGGTCCGGTGAAGAAAACAGCGCGCACGAATCACCCGTAGCGGCGCGAATTCGGGCCGGACCTTCCCTGGTTCGACCAGTGGAAGGGCCCCGGATCTCAGGAGTGGGACGAACTGCGCGGCGCCCGGGCGCCGTTGTCGTCGGGACCGGCACGGGGCGCGCGAGGCGGCGGGACCGGGAGTGTCAGGCTGATGTCAGCCGTTGATGCAAGAAGCCCCCTGGGAGACTCCCAGGGGGCTTCCGACCTGTGCGCGCTCGGCAGGATTCGAACCTGCAACCTTCTGATCCGTAGTCAGATGCTCTATCCGTTAAGCTACGAGCGCTTGTGCGACCGGCCGTTCAACAGCCGGGCTGCGTTGCGCGAACAACATTACATGACCGGTGCCCAGAGGCGAAATCTGTTTGCCGCACCCCTGCTGAGCTGGGAAAAGCGCCTCCGGGGCGACCTGCCCCCGGTACACGGAAACCCCAGCTGCGGGAGCCGGGGTTTCGGGTGATCACGGAGATCGGAAGCGGAGGCTCCGGGATTTGAACCCGGGATGGGGGGTTGCCCCAAACCGCATTAGCAGTGCGGCGCCATAGACCAGACTAGGCGAAGCCTCCAGACGCACCCGCGATGAAGCGAAGCGGTGCGTGCTGATGATGGCACAGCCTCGCGGGCTGTCTCCAATCGGCCCCTACCGTACTCGGTCCCCGCCCCGCCGGGCAAAGCGATTGCCGGCGGCGCGGTTCGATGACCGGGAACGATCCGTTCGGCGGCCGTCCGGCACGGGACACGACACGAGAGACAGCACGACCTGCGCGACGAGGGGCGCGCCGACGCGTTAAGTGGAGGGGAGGTGTGCACTTCGCGCGCCTCTTCCGTGTAGATCCGTACACACGTCGGGAGCACCCTCATGCCGCGTCGTTCCGCGACTGCCACCGTCCTCGCCTCCGTCCCGGTCCTCCTCGCCGTGACCGGTGGTCTGCTCAGCCCTGCCGCCGCCGCACCGGACAGCAGCCGGCTCCCCATGCCGCCTGCCCGGTCAGACCAGCTCCGCTTCACCGTCACCGACAGCGGGAACCGCGAGGACGACGGCACGTACCGGCTCGAGTGCAACCCCGCCGGCGGCAGCCACCCGCGCGCCCGCGCCGCCTGCGAGGTGCTGACGTCGGAGAGCAACAGCGGCAGGCACCCCTTCGGTCCGGTCCCCACCAGCGCGAACTGCACGCTGATGTACGGCGGTCCGGCCACAGCGCATGTCGTGGGGGTCTGGCACGGCAGAGAGGTGGACGCGACCTTCAGGCGGACCGACGGCTGCGAGATCGAGCGCTGGGACGCGCTCGTGCCGGCGCTGCCGAGGACCAGCACCGGCTGGTAGGGGCTCGCCCGGACCAGGGGCCGCCACCCGCCTGGTCTGCACCTGATCTCCCGCACATCCATCGCCGCCCCCGCAACCGCTGCCCGTAGACTCCCCCTAGTGACACGCCCAGGCTCAGCGGACACTGACAGCCGTGACCGGACCGAGCCCGACCGGACGGCGGTCACCTGCACCGTGGTTATCAGGGAGGAAACGTCGTCGTGAGCAGCAGGCCATCCCGAGGCGCTGCTCGTCTCGCCGCCATACTCGACGCATTGCCCGATGCGCTGCTGCTGGTGAACTGCAACGGCACGGTGGTCAACGCCAACACCATCGCGCTGGAAATGTTCGAAACCGCAGGCACCGCACTGGTCGGGCGAGGGCTGCTCGATCTGCTGCCCGAGTTCGACTCGAAGCGGATCCCGGGTTCGATGCGGCGGCCGGACGAGGCGGCTGCCGAGCGCCAGGAGCGTCAGCGGCCGACCCGCATGGTGGCACGGCGCACGGACGGCAGCGCTGTCCCGGTCGAGGTCACCAGCGCGAATCTTGAGGACGCGCGCACGCCGTACGCCTCCGCCTTCGAAGCCGCCTACTCCGATCACGGCACCGGCTCGGGCACCAACGGTTCCGGTTCCTACACGGGCGACGAACTGCTGATGCTGGTGGTACGCGACCTCACCGGCACCCTCGACACCGAGCAGGAACTCGCCCGCCAGCAGCGCCAGACCGAGATGATCCTGCGGGCCGCCTCCGAAGGCGTCGTCGGCGTCGACACGGAGGGGCGGATCGTCCTCGTCAACCCGGCCGCCGCCCAGATCCTCGGCTACCGCGCCGGCGACCTCGGCGGGCAGGAGCTGCACCCGCTGGTGCTCCACTCGCGGCCGGACGGCAGCGCCCTCCCGTACGAGGAGACCACGCTCAGCGACACCCTCAAGTCCGGCCGCAAGCACCGGGTCCGGGCCGGACAGGTGCTCTGGGCGAAGGACGGACACGCGGTGCCGGTCGACATCACGACGGCTCCCGTGCGCGACGGCGAGCAGCTGGTCGGCGCGGTAGTGACCTTCACAGACCGGCGCGCGTACGAGTCCCTCACGGGCCGGCATCAGCAGCTGATGGCCGTGCTGGGGGACTCGCTGCGCGGGCCGCTCGACCACCTGCGGGACGAACTCGCCGGACTGGCCGCCGATCCGGCGGGACAGCTGTGGCCCGAGGCCAACCAGATCCTGCACCACCTGGCGGCGGGCTACGCCCGGATGACCACACTCGTCGACAACGTGCTCGGCTACCAGCGGCTGGACGCGGGCCGCGAACGGCTGCGGCGAGAAACGATTTCCCTCGACGGCGTGGTGGCGAACGGCGTCGAGGGCGCGGTGGAGCTGATCGGGCCGGGGCGCGCGCAGTTCGCGGTGCACGCTCCGCCGATCGAGGCCGAGGTCGACAGTGAGCGGCTGGCCACGGCACTGGCGCATCTGATCGCGGACGTCGCGGGCGTGGACGCGACCGGCAAGTCGCTGGTGGTGACGCCGGGCGTCGACTCGACGATCGTGGTCGCGGCGGCACAGCGCGGTGATGTCGTACGGATCGAGGTGCGCGGGCCCTACGGCGGCGGCAGCCCGGTGCACGAGCCGATCGTGCGCGGCATCGTGGAACAGCACGGCGGCGTGCTGCAGACGCACGAAGTGCCGGGGGCGGGCGGCAGCGCGTACGTACTCGAGGTGCCGGTCTCCGCGGGCGGCGCCGGGAGTGCCGGCGGTGCGAACGGCTCGGGCGGTGCCGGTGGTACGGGCGGGAGCCACGGCGGCAACACCAACGGTGCGGCTCCGCGACCGCGCGAGAGCCGCGAGAACGAGACGACGGTGATGCCCGTTCCCGCCCAGCCGGTACGCGGCATGGACGCCCCGGCGGCGAGCGCCGAGGGGCACCAGGCCGGGGCGTGGACGAGTACCGGAGGCGCTCAGGGCGGCGGGGCGGGCGGCTTCCCGGACCAGCCCGCCGCCCCCCTCGTTCCGGCGCAGCAGGGCCTGGCGCAGCTGGGCCCGGCACAGCAGGGCCCCGCCCATCAAGGAGGGGCGCCGGCCGTACCGGGGCACGAGGAGCACCCGCGCGATCAGCAGGCGGCCCCGACGGGCCGCCGCCGCGGACGTCCGAGCCCCGCGGAGGGGTACGACGAAAACGAAGCACAGCAGGTGCACGAGATACACGGCGGACACGGCGGCGGCCGTGGCCCCACCGCCGGCGCGCGCCCCGCGTTGGAGCTCCCGGCCGGGAGTACGGACGTGGACACGGGCTCCGAGCCCGGCCCGGCCGTGCCGCATCAAGCAGGCGCCGGGCGGCGTGCACGGCGGACGCTGGCACCGCCGGTCCAGCCGGGTCCCGAGGGCGGCACGGAAGGGCAGGTGCCGGCCGGCGGCCTTCCGGGGCAGGAGGCCACGCCGGAGGCCGACCCCCAGCCGGGCACGGGCCGCCGGGCACGGCGCCCCGAGGCAGGAGAACCGGAGCAGGCCGCGCCGGCCACCGCCGGTGGCGCCGGCGAGGAGACCGGCGGTGCGGGTGGTCGCCGGGCCCGCCGTCTCGCCCGGGACCAGGCGCAGGCCCAGGCACGCGCGCAGACCGAAGGGCACACCGAAGGGGAGGCCGGCGCTCAGGGCGAGGCGCTGCCCTCCGGGCAAGCGGCCCCGCAGGGGGTCCAGTTCGCCGCACCGCCCAGCCAGCCGCAGCCCGGGTATCCGCACACCGCACCGGAGCAGCAGCAGGCAGCTCAGCGGGCGCCGCAGCAGGCGCCGCAGCAGGGCCCCTTCGCGTTGCCGCCCGGACAGCCGGCTTCCGAGCCGGTCCGTACGAACGGTTCGGGTACGCCCGCCGCGGCGGGCGCCGTAGCCGAATCCCTCGCTCAGCCGCTCCCCGAGGAAGCGCCCGCCCAGAACGGGGCCGCGGCACCGGCGGCGGAGCCCGCCCCCCATCCGGAGCCGGAACCGGAGCCGCAGCCGCAGGCCGTCGAGCACTCCGTGGTCGCCGGCAGCCCGATCCTCGGCGGCGGGCCGCTGCCGCCGGATCCTCCGCAGCACGCGCTGCCGATGCCGGGTGCCGCCGGCACTGAGGAGGGGCGGTCCCCGTACGAGACCGGACAGGGCCCGTGCGTACGGACCCTGGGCCAGGGGGTGCCCTTCGTGAAGCGGATCGGCGAGCAGCCCGGACCGCAGTCCTACGGCCGCTCCGCCCCCGCCCCCGCGCTGCCTCCCGCGCCGCCGACGGCCATACCGTCCACCCCCTCGACACCCCCGCAGTCCTCCAGTTCCGGCCGGCGCCGGAGGCTGGCCGAGCCCCCGCGGCAGGGCGAGCAGCCGGGCGGCTCACAGCAGACCCGGCCGGGCGGCAGGCCCCCTTCACAGGGTCAGGCGCAGCCTGCCCGCGAGTTCACCATCGGGGCACCCGCGGCGGGTGCCGCCGAGGGGCCGGAGCCGCTGGACGGCCCGGACAGCCCGGTCGAGGTGAGTGACGGACGGGGGCTGGCCATGCCGCCGCGGGCCGTCGACGACGAACTGCCGCCGGAGCCGCTGGACAATCCGCGCCGGCTGCTCGTGTGGCCCGAACCGGACCCCTCCACCCAGCAGGCCCTCTCCAACCGCGGCTACCGCCCTGTCATCGTGCACTCGCGCGAGGAGGTCGACGCGCAGATCGCGGCCTATCCCGCCGCCCTGTTCGTGGATCCGCTGACCGGCCCGATCACCCGGACCGCGCTGCAGTCGCTGCGCACGGCGGCCGTGGCGGCGGAGGTCCCGGTGCTGGTCACCTCCGGGCTGGGGCAGGCGACCCGGGAGGCGGCCTACGGCGCCGATCCGGCCGTACTGCTCAAGGCCCTCGCCCCGCGCGACAGCGAACAGCACCCGCCGCGCGTACTGCTGGTCGAGGAGCACCCCGCGATCGCGGGCGCGCTCGCGGCGTCTCTGGAGCGGCGCGGCATGCAGGTCGCGCACGCGCCGACGGACGCGGACGCGGTGAACGTGGCGGCGCAGACGCGCCCCAATCTGGTCGTGATGGACCTGATGCAGGTACGGCGGCGGCGGGCCGGAATCATCGACTGGCTGCGTGTGAACGGGCTGTTGAACCGCACCCCGTTCGTCGTCTACACCTCCGCCGACATGGACCCGGCCGAACTGCCCCGGCTGACCTCCGGCGAGACGGTGCTCTTCCTCGCGGAGCGCTCGACGAGTACCGAGGTGCAGTCCCGGATCGTCGACCTGCTGACGAAGATCGGCGCCCGCTGAACGGCACCCGCTGAACGGCACCCGCCGGACAGCAGGGGTAAGGGGCGAGCGCCGGGCACTCGCCCCTTACCCTTCGTGCGCGACAACGCGACATCGCGCAGCCGCCTCACAGCTCCGTGATCTTCAGCTCCCCCGCCGCGTACTGCCGGCGCAGCACCTTCTTGTCGAACTTGCCCACGCTCGTCTTCGGCACCGCCGGTATCAGCGCCCACCGCTCCGGCAGCTGCCAGCGCGCCACCCGCTCGCCGAGGAAGGCGCGCAGCTGCTCGTACGTGACCTCCCCCGCGCCCTCCTTGAGTACGACCGTGGCCAGCGGCCGCTCGCCCCACTTCTCGTCCGGCACCGCCACCACCGCCGCCTCGGCGACGGCCTCGTGCGCCATCAGCGCGTTCTCCAGCTCGACGGAGGAGATCCACTCGCCGCCGGACTTGATGACGTCCTTCGCGCGGTCGGTGAGCGTCAGATAGCCGTTCGGCGTGATCACACCCACGTCCCCCGTGCGCAGCCAGCCGTCTGAGGTGAACTTGTCCTCCGGACGGAGCGGTTCGGCGGTGGCGCCCCCGTAGTAGGCGCCGGCCACCCAGGGCCCGCGCACTTCCAGCTCGCCGGGCGACTCCCCGTCCCACGGCGCGAATCCGCCCTCCGGCGCGGCCAGCCGGGCCTCGACCGAGGCCGGGAAGCGGCCCTGGCTGACGCGGTAGGGCCACTCCTCCTCGGGGGTGAGCCCGGCCGGCGGGTGCGCGAAGGAGCCCAGCGGTGAGGTCTCGGTCATGCCCCAGGCGTGACAGACGCGCACGCCGTGCAGCTCCTCGAAGGCGCGCATCATCGCGGGCGGGCAGGCGGAGCCGCCGATGGTGACCGAGCGCAGGCAGGAGATGTCCCGGGGGTTCTCCGCCAGCTCGGCCAGCAGCCCCTGCCAGATGGTGGGCACGGCGGCCGCGTGTGTGGGCCGCTCGGCGGCGATCATCTCGGCGAGCGGCGCCGGCTGCAGGAAGCGGTCGGGCATCAGCATGTTCACGCCGGTCATGAACGTCGCCTGTGGCAGGCCCCATGCGTTGACATGGAACATCGGCACCACCGGCAGTGTGGTGTCCTGGTCGGTGAGTCCCATCGACTCGGCCATGTTGACCTGCATGGAGTGCAGATACATCGAACGGTGGGAGAAGACGACGCCCTTGGGGTCACCGGTGGTGCCGGAGGTGTAGCACATGGCCGCGGCGTCACGCTCGTCCAGCTCGGGCCAGTCGTAGGCGGTGGGCCGCCCGTCGAGCAGAGATTCGTATGCGTGTACGGCCGGGCGGCAGCCCGCCAGCACGGTGGTGTCGCCCGGACCGACGACCACCACGTGCTCGACCGACTCCATCCGGGGCAGCAGCGGAGCGAGCAGCGGCAGCACCGAACCGTTGACCAGGAGGACCCGGTCCGCGGCGTGGTTGGCGATCCACACCAGCTGGTCGGCGGGCAGCCGCAGGTTGAGGGTGTGCAGGACCGACCCCATGGAGGGGATCGCGAAGTACGCCTCGACGTGCTCGGCGTTGTTCCACATCAGGGTCGCCACCCGGTCGTCCGGCAGCACGCCCAGCTCGTCCCGCAGCGCGTGCGCGAGCTGCGCCGCACGGGCGCCGGTCTCCCCGAAGCTCTGCCTGCGCGGCTCACCCTCACCGGTCCAGGTGGTGATCTGTGAGTCGGCGTGGACGGTGGAACCATGACGCAGGATACGCGAAACGAGCAGCGGTACGTCCTGCATGGTGCTCAGCATCGGGGAAGCCTCCCGGGAAGCGGTTACGCACGGGTAATTCGTGGCGCTGATTGTGCGTCCGTACCGACCGGTATGTCACTACCCTGTCCGCGATTCGACACAGGGCACGGCTCGGCACGGCTCCCCCGACGCGCTCAGGCGGGCTGCGGCCGGGCTGCGTCAGGCAGCGGGTCGTGTCAGGCAGCGGCCAGTTCGGCGGCCGGCTCCGGTGCCGGCGACCGTGGCGCCGGCCGTGGCGCTGGCCGTGGCGGCGCCTCGCCCCGCACGTCAGCGGCGAGCTGCGGGTCCTGGCGCAGCTTCACCAGCGCCCGGGAGACCGCGCTCTTCACGGTCCCGACCGACACATCGAGCACCGCGGCGGTCTGTGCCTCGCTCAGGTCTTCGTAGTACCGCAGCACCACCATGGCGCGCTGGCGGGCGGGTAGCTTGAGCATGGCGCGCCACATCGCGTCACGCACCGCCTGCGCCTCGGCGGGGTCGGGGCCCTCCAGCGGTTCCGGCTCCGGCAGTTCGTCGCAGGCGAACTCGTCCACCCTGCGCTTGCGCCACTGCGACGTGCGGGTGTTGAGCAGCGCCTTGCGTACGTAGCCGTCCAGCGCACGGTGGTCCTCGATGCGTTCCCACGCCAGGTAGGTCTTGGTGAGCGCCGTCTGGAGCAGGTCTTCCGCGTCGCACGGATCGGCGGTGAGCGAGCGGGCGGTGCGCAGCAGCACGGGGCCGCGCGCCTGCACGTACGACGTGAACGTCAGCGGCGTCACCGTCGGAGAGGTGGTCCGGGCCGGCCGGACAGTCCCAGGCGTGGTCATGACTCAACGCTAGAAGCGGGCGGCTGCGCACGAATCGCCCGGAAGTCCCGATGGCACCTCCGCCTCTGGGAGTAGAGGTGGTGCTGCCTCCACCTCCACAGGGTGGAGGCAGCACGACGCCGGGATCAGGGTGACTCAGGGGCGCGGCTCGGGGGGCAGGCCGCCGCCGCCCGCCCCCGGGTCACCGATGACGGCGACCGGGGCGTCCATCACGTTGCGGTCGATGTGCACCCGGTGGCCGCCGTAGGTCCGCCACACGTTGCCGTCGTACTGGTGGATGCGCCGGTGGGGCTGCCATGCACCCTTGTCGAGGACCTTCTCCCCTTCCACGGAGGGCGGCACCCGCCAGCGGGCGAACCACAGCGCCCCCGGCAGGTCCTCGCGACCCGCCTTGCGGGCACCCTCCATGTGCTCGATGCCGGAGTCGGCGCTGGAGTAGAAGCCGGGCAGGTAACCCTCCGCCCGTACCGCGCGGTTCCAGCCCTGGATGAATTTCAGGGTGGTGGCGGCGCACCGGGTACGGGTGTTGTCGTACGCCTCCATGTCCAGGTAGATCGCACTGTGCGCCGTCATCCCGAGCGCCTTCGCGTCCTGTACCGCCGTGCGTCCCTCCTCCGCGCCCTGATCACCGGACCCGTTGTGGCTCATCAGGTACCCGCGCTTGCGGTCGGAGCGGACGCAGGGGGACTGGGAGCCGACGAAGATGGGGATGAGCTTCCAGCCCATGGCGTCCACCTTCTTCACCCAGTCGCTGTCGAGGTTGGGCTGATTCGGGCAGGCACGGGCGCGGCCGCCGATGTAGACACCGGCGGCGCCGAACGGGGAGGCTCCCTGCCAGGCGCGCATGGTGGCGGCCGACGGGGCGAGGCAGGTGTCGAACGCCTCGCCTGTGAAGATCGTGGCGCCGGCGTCACGAGGATCGCCGGTCGTAGCGCGAACGTGGCCGTCGCCCTGGCCGCTCCCCCAGCCGTCGCCCGGCCCGGGGCCGATGCCGAGGCCGTAGCCGTCGCCCTCGCCGGGGCGCGGGCCGGGCTTGAAGTCCGGCCCCGGCGTGGCGGACCCGCCCTCCCCGGCGGCTGCCGGGGCCGTGCCCCCGCCGAGGAGGGCGGAGAGCGCCAGGCAGGGGGCGAGCACGGAGCGGATGATGTGATTCTTATGCCACATGGGGCGAGTGAAGGGGCAGCCGAGGCCATGATCACTCAGGCTCGCCCGGGCCCGCCCCGGTTTCAGCCGTCCGGTCCGCCCGGGTTGCGCGGGCGCCCCGCCCGTGCTCGCGAGTACGTGTGCCGTCGGGACGGCGCCCGCAGACAGGGAAAGGCACCGAGTCCGGCCCACGGGACGGGGCTTCGCCTCACTCGCCGCTTTCGCCGACGAACCGCCAGGAGCCGTCGTCGGTGTGCCGGGGGGAATCCGCGTCCAGTGGGTCCGTGCCGCTGCGGTACACGTTTTCCTCACGCGGCAAGGGCGCCGTACTGGACCGCAGGATCAGACGTGTGGGCAGGACGATGTGCTGGCCTTGGTCGGCATCGGGGTCGTTGACGAGTGAACGAGCCAGTTCGCCGGCGGCACGGCCGATGTCCGCGGGCGACTGGGCGATCGTGGACAGCTCCGACCACCGGGCGATCTCGTGGTCGTCAAAGCCGAGTACCGATATCCGCTCGGGCACGTCGATGCGGCTCTTGCGTAGCGTCCAGAGGACCGCGACGCCGGCATTGTCCTGTTCGGCGAAGATCGCAGTGGGTGGCTGCCGCCGGCTGAGCAGCTGCCCGACCGCCTCCACGACGATTCGCTTGTCGCCGATGCTGGGGACGGTGACCACAAGATCGTCGTCCAGGGGGATGCCCGCTTCGTTGAGCGCCTGCCGGTAGCCGGTCAGTCGTTCGTTGGAGCTGAAGGTGAACCCGGTGGGACCGACCGTTTTCACGAAGGCGATACGGCGGTGTCCGAGATTGAGCAGGTACTGCGTGCCCTGGCGCGCCCCGGCCACGTCGTCGATGTATACGCTCGCTCGCCCCTCGGCGTGCTGGCTCACGTAGATCACCGGAATCTCCAGCTCGTCCAGACGCGCGCCCTCCTCTTCGGTGAGGTCGAAGGAGAACACCAGCAGGGCGTCGGCGTTCCGCCGGGCCGGGAGACGTTCGAAGAAGTCGGCGCGCTCCGTCATGTCCGGTGTGACGTAGATGAGCAGATCCATGCCTGCCGCGCGCAGTATCGGCCCCAGGCTGTCCAGCGCCGAGCCCATGAACCACGAATTGAGAACGGGCGTCAGAACCGCCACCACCCCGGTTTTGCCGGTGGCCAGGCTGGCGGCTTGTCGAGAGACCGCGAAGTTCAGTTCGCGGGCTGCCTGTTCGACTCGGACGCGGACTTCGGGCGAGACGGTCGAGAGCCCGCGCAGCGTGCGGGAGACGGTGGACGGGGAGACCCCGGCCCGTTCGGCGACATCGACCATCGTGGGGTGCCGTTGGGCTGGTGGCATGCGGGGGACGTTAACACGGGAAACCCTTGTCGGCGGCTGCTGATGACAGCGCTGCCACGGGATCCCGCGACGGTTCAACCTTTGAACGCTTCCCCTTTCTCGCGCCAAAGCGGACATAAAGGGTCAGAACTTTGAGATCTCCCTGCGTGACACCCATTGACTTCCCGCACGTGCGTCCATACCTTGAACGCGCTGTCCTGAAGTAGCCAAACCATGCACAACGGCGTGCATCTTCATGGCTTTGAGCTGCAGCTCCGTCGTTCACACGTCAATGACAGCGCGTCTATCGGTCTGTTTGAGCGTCCATGCATACCGTCTGGCAGTTTCGGCCGGTGAAGGGATGAGATTCGCATGGCTGCAGCGAGTCCCACGAGGGTCACCCGGCGCTGTCCATGGAGTGACCGCCCGGCTGTCGATGGCCTCCATCCAACGTTACAGATCGAGAGTTCCTGGTCCTGATCGACCCGTTCGTACGCGATGAATCCGCAAGTGCCCGCATGCCGACGGGACTTGAACGACGGATTGATCCGGATCGGCGGGCAGGACGTCACGAACCAGGGCAACGGCGGCACCGGGACCGGGGTCGACGTCATCGCCTGCGACCACCCGCAGAATCCGCCCGGCCAGGAGCCGGCGGACAACTGTGCACATTCGTCCCTGCGGGGAGTATTTCTTGTTCGCCGAAACCGGTCAGCGGCAGCGCGCCGGAGTGATTCAGCCGATTCGGTTCCACACCGCGAGGAGAGACAAAGTGAAGACCAATACCAATCGGGCGTTTCAGTGCTCGGCCGTCGTTCTTGCCGGGCTCATGGTCACCACCGCCTGCAGCTCATCCGGCGGCGGTGAGTCCGCGCAGCAGAAGAACCCTTCGTTCAAGGGACGCGGTCCCATCACGTACGTGGCCGGCAAGGACGCCGGAGGGTCCGTTCAGCCGGTGATCGACCGCTGGAACAAGAAGCACCCGAAGGAAAAGGTGACCTTCGTCGAGCTGCCCACGG
>NZ_JBOHCV010000460.1:0-7467 GCF_050698815.1 Streptomyces sp. | reverse complement strand
GTCGAGGACGGCGACCGGCTCGGCATGGCCGACGCCCGCACCTACGGGACCTTTCTGCGCTCCCTCATCGCTCTGGACAACGGCGAGCCGGCGCGCGCCCGCGCATTGCACACCGAGGCCGGTGACTACGCCGTGGTCGCCACCCTGCCCCCCATCTTCGAGGTCGGGATGCGTGCGCTGAGCGCGCGCATCCTGGCCGCGGAGGGGCGCACGCCGCCGTCCGGAACGTGTCGGCCCGGACCGGGGCGCCCGGCGACGCGCCGCCCACGGGCCGAGAAAGCGCGCGTGCTCCTCGATGAGCTGGTCGACGGGCAGCCGGAGCCTCAGCCCTGACTCTGCTCTGATTCAGTCCTGGCTCAGCTCCTCGACCGGGTGCGCAGGCCTTCCAGCAGTATGTCGAGCAACCGCTTCGAAGCCGCTGCCTGTTGCGCCGCGTCCGGCAGCGAAGGCGCCGGCGTGGCTATGACCAGCAGCACATCGCCGACCGTCACGTCGGTGCACAACTCGCCCGCATCCCGGGCCCGTTGCACCAGTTCGCCCACCACACTCAGCAACTCGGCGGACCCGGAGTCCTCCTCGCAGCCGCCGAGTCCGTGGCCGTCGAGTTCGTGGCCCTCCAGTTGGTCACCCGGCCCGTCGGTCCACGTCTCCGAGGGTGCGGAGGCCGCGTCATCCTCGACCAGCCGCAGCCCGGGTGCGCTTTCCTCCCCCTCACCCTCCTGCGCCTGTCGCTGCTGCGGCACCCAGGCCGAAACGTCCTTTCTACCCGCGTCGCTGCTCGACCCGCCGGCGCGCAGTATCCGCGGCGGCAGCAGCCGTCCCGCGCCCGAGGAGACCGAGGTGCGCACGAAACGGGACAGTGCCGACCATGGTTCGTCCTCCTGGCCCAATGCGGCCCGAGCCTGTTCGGTGAGCCGGGCCGTCTCCTCCTCGGCTATGCGTCTGACCAGCACGTCCTTGCTCGGGAAACGGCGATACACCGTGCCCACCCCGACCCGTGCCCGTCGCGCGACGTCCTCCATCGGCGCGCCGTACCCCAGCTCGCCGAAGACCTCGCGGGCGGCGCGCAGTACATGTGCCAGATTGCGCTGTGCGTCCACCCGCAGCGGCGCCTGACGCGGGTCGGCGCCGCCCATGGCCGCGGACGTGGACCCGCCGGTGCCGCCGATACCGCCCACTCCGCTGACACCGCGCATCCCGCCGCCGATGCCGCTCGCCCCGTCGCCCCCACTGTCCGTGGCCGCCGCCATGACGGACCCGACGGAATGAGAACCGTGAATTCCCTGAATGTGCATATGTGTTCCCCCGGTGATCAAGTCTCCCCCCGGAGACTCTCGCGCTGTCGCGGCCGGTGGTGCTGGTGCTGAGGTCGCCACGCACCGCACTCCCGACCCCACGAACATAGTTGAGCACCGGTCGGGAGAGAAGGGGGCCGCTTCGCGGGGGTCTCGTCACGGTCGGCACGGGACGCCTTTTCACCCTCGGGCGTCCCCTCTCACACCCCTTCCACGCGTCGCTGAACTGCGCCGACTCCCGTACGAGGCATTGATGGAGCGAACCGGAGGATTCACCTCCACCATTCACACAATTTCTCTGAGCCTGTGGACAAACACCCGGCCTTGGGTGCGTCATGGACGGGTGACCAAGGCGAAGAAGGACACCACGCGCATTCTCGTGGTCGGCGGCGGCTACGTCGGCATGTACACCGCCCTCCGCCTGCAGCAGAAGCTGAAACACCAGCTCAGGCGTACCGCGGACAAAAGTCGGGACGGCAGTCGGAGCGACGGCGGCCCCTCGGGCGACGTCGAGATCGTCGTGGTCGGACCCGAGCCCTATATGACGTACCAGCCCTTTCTCCCCGAAGCGGCGGCCGGCTCCATCTCCCCGCGCCATGTGGTCGTACCCCTGCGCCGCGTACTGCCGGACTGCCGGCTCGTCATCGGCGAGGCCCGGTCCATCGACCACGACCGGCGCGTCGCCCACGTGGAGACCCTGGTGACCAGGGAAGAGGGCACCGGGCCCATCGAGGTCCCGTACACCGAACTCGTCCTGGCGCCGGGCTCGGTCTCCCGCACCCTCCCGGTCCCCGGCCTCGCCGAGCACGGCATCGGCTTCAAGACCGTCGAGGAGGCCATCGGGCTCCGGAACCACGTACTCGAACAGCTCGACATCGCCTCCTCCACCCGCAACCCCGAGGTACGCGACGCCGCCCTCACCTTCGTCTTCGTCGGCGGCGGATACGCGGGCGTCGAGGCGCTCGCCGAGCTGGAGGACATGGCCCGCTACGCCTGCCGCTATTACCACAACGTGCGGCCCGAGGAATTCAAGTTCCTGCTCGTCGAAGCGGCCGGCAAGATCCTCCCCGAGGTCGGCGAGGAAATGGGTTCCTACGCGCTGCGCGAGCTGCGTGCCCGCAACATCGACGTACGGCTCGAGACCCGCCTCGACTCCTGCGAGGACCGGGTGGCCGTGCTGAGCGACGGCTCCCGTCACCCCACCCGCACCCTCGTATGGACGGCGGGCGTCAAGCCGCACCCCGTACTCGCCGCCGCGGGACTCCCCCTGACCGACCGCGGCAGGCTCAAGTGCACCGCCCAACTGCGTGTCGACGGCGTGGACCACGCCTGGTCCGCCGGTGACGCCGCCGCCGTGCCCGACCTCATCGCCGCGGAGAAGGGTGAAAGCGGGGCACTCTGCGCTCCCAACGCCCAGCACGCCGTACGCCAGGCCAGGCGTCTCGCCGACAATCTGGCAGCCACCCTGCGGGGTGAGGCGTCGACCGACTACCGTCACGCTTACGCGGGCTCCGTCGCCTCGCTCGGGTTGCACAAGGGCGTCGCGCACGTCTACGGGCGCAAAGTGAAGGGCTATCCGGCGTGGTTCATGCACCGGGCCTATCACCTCAGCCGCGTCCCCACCCTCAACAGAAAGGCGCGCGTGCTCGCCGAATGGACCTTGGCGGGGCTCTTCAAACGCGAGATCGTCTCACTCGGTTCGCTCGAGCATCCGCGTGCCGAGTTCGAGCTCGCCGCGGGCTCCGGCCGCCGACCCGAACGGGACTGAGCCCCCGCCACACCGGCCTTCCGGCCTCTGTACGGGGCTACGGCGGGCAGCCCGGCGGAGGGGCTGTCGGGTGATCCGATGGATGACCCGATGGTGTCCGATGTCGCCGCCCTGCTCGACGCGGGACGTGTGACCATGGGTGGGCACGCATCCGCGGAGAGTGATCAGACATGACGGCCCGGCCGAAGGCCGTCCCCCGGACAACACAAGGAATCGGACGACCGTGAACTTCACGCGCTGGAGCGCCCGACTGCCCGGCACTCAGCGGCGTAACTCAGCCGCCCAAGCCGCCCAGGCAGTAGCAGCGCGGACCCAGCAGGCGTCCGAATCCGCCGACGGCGCCAAGGGTGCTGATGGTGTCGACGGCGCTGACGGTGCCGATAGTGCCGGCCCGGTGGACAGCACGGGCACGGTGCCCGCGGCACGCGGTGAACGCCGCGATCCCGCGGGCGCGTGCGGGCCGGGACCCGGTTCCGCCCCCGGCGCACTCGTCACCCGCAGCATCGACGCCCTCTCGGTCCACGACCTGCTCGGCCAGGTCCCCGCCCTCGCCGCCGTCGTGCACGGCGCCGACCATCGCATCGCTTACGTGAACGACGCGTACACCGCCGTCTTCGGTCCCCGCGCCCCGGGCGCCGCCGCCCGCGAGGCCCTCCCCGAACTGGTCGAACTCGGCCTGCTGCCTCTCATGGACCAGGTGCTGCGCAGCGGCAAACCCCGCACCGTCAAAGCGCGCCGCGTCCCCGGCGCCGCCGAGCCCCGAGACGGCCGCGAGTCCCGGGACGCCTTCTACACCTTCACCTGCACACCCATCACCGCCGACAGCGACAGCGGCGTGCTGATCTTCGCCGCCGACGTCACCGATCAGGTCGAGGTCGCGGAACGGCTGCGCGCCAGCGAGCGCCGCCAGCGCGAAGCCGCCGTCACCCTGCAGCGCAGCCTGCTGCCGCAGGAACTCGAGCAGCCCGACGATCTCCGCGTCGCCGCCACATACCAGCCGGGCGGTACGGAAGCGGCGGTCGGCGGCGACTGGTACGACGTCATCACCATCGGCGCGGGCCGTACGGCCCTGGTCATCGGCGACGTCATGGGCAGAGGCGTGCGCGCCGCCGCCGTGATGGGGCAGCTGCGCACGGCCGTACGCGCGTACGCCCGCCTCGACCTTCCCCCGCACGAGGTCCTGCAGCTGCTCGACGGACTGGCAGCCGAGATCGACTCCAGCCAGATCGCGACCTGTGTCTACGCCGTGCACGACCCCAACGAGGGCGTCCTCCACTACGCCTCCGCCGGCCACCTGCCCATCATCGTCCGGGACGCCGACGGCACGGTCCAGCGTGCCGCCGAGCCGACCGGACCGCCGCTGGGCACCGGTGGCTGGGTGCACACCTCCGGCTCGCTGCCGCTCACGCCCGGCGCCTCCGCCGTGCTCTACACGGACGGCTTGGTCGAACGGCGCGACGCGGACATCGACACCGGAGTGTCCACCCTCGAACGGGCCTTCGCCGGCGCCACCGGCTCCCCCGACGTCGTCTGTGACCGGCTGCTGCGCTCGCTGGGCATCACCGCCGAACACGACGACGACGTGGCCGTCCTCGTCCTCCAGCACCCCGCCCGTACGGGCCCGGAGGCCGAGCTGTTCCACAACGCCGCACTCGACCTTCTCGGCGGCACCGAAGCGGCCCCGCGCGCCCGTGCGTTCGCCTCCGGCGTGCTCTCCTCCTGGCGCTTTCCCACGGAGCTGCACGACCTCGGCGTGCTCGCGGCCAGCGAGCTGGTCGCCAACTCCCTCCAGCACGGCACCCCGCCCATGCGGCTGAGACTGCGGCGCACCGACCGGAGGCTGATCGTCGAGGTCACGGACGGCGACGACCACCTGCCGCGCCGCCGCCGTGCCGAGCCGGTGGACGAGGCGGGGCGCGGCATCTCCATCGTCGCCACCATCGCGTCCTCGTGGGGATCGCGCAGGACGCCGGGCGGCGGCAAGTCGGTCTGGTGCGAATTCGCCCTGCCGACAGGGTGACGTGCCAACCGGTGAGGCGAACCGGTCAGACCGCGGCGACGACCGCGTGCCGGCCGGTCACCTCGTTGCCGCTGGCCGGAACATCGTCCGGGGTGACGCCCTGACCGGCCACCACGAGAGACCGGTCGGGCCGGTCCTGCCGGGCCGTCAAGCGCCGCCCCAGCCAGAGGGCCAGCCCACTCACGCACAGGGCGCAGGCGACCAGCATGACGATGTACGCCCCATATGCGCCCGTCGCGGCCAGCAGCCCGCCCACGGCCGGACCGATGGCCAGAGCCAGCTGCTTGACCAGCGCGAACGCCGAGTTGTACTGCCCCACCAGCCGCGCTGGTGCCAGGTCGGCCACCAGTGGCGCCACCGTCGGCGACAGCATCGTCTCGCCGAGCCCGAAGAGCGCGTACGTCGTGATGAGCAGGGCCGTGGCCAACGCCTGGGTGCCGTGCACGAGACCGGACGCCCCCGCGGCCAGCCACGCCACGGCCCATATGAGTCCCACCAGTGCGATGACCCGGCTGCGCCGACGCCGCTCGACGAGGCGCAGCACCGTGTACTGCGCCAGCACGATGACCGCCGTGTTGGCGGCCAGGGCCGTGCCGAGCGTGGCCGTCGATATTCGGGTCACTTCCACCGCGTACGCCGACAACCCCGACTCGAACTGCCCGTAGCAAGTGAAGAACAGCACGAAGCCCAGCACGCACAGCAGCACCATCGGCCGGTCCCGCAGCAGCACCGCCCAACCGCCGCCGCCCGGCTGCCTCGCCTCGCCCGGCAGCGCGGCGTCCACGCTCGTCGCATGCGGCAGCCGCACGGTGGCGAGCACCACGGCCAGCACCACGAACATGGCGGCCTCGATGACGAACAGGAGCGTGAACGTCGCGGGCCGATGCTCATCCACCATCAGTCCGCCGAGCAGCCCGCCGATCCCCAGACCCAGGTTGTTCAGGAAGAACTGGGTGGCGAAGGAGCGTGAACGCGTCGCGGCCGTCGAACACGCCACGATCATCGTTGCCAGCGCCGGGTGCAGTACGGCGACGCCCGCGCCCATGAGCGCTGAGGAAGCCAGCACGAACGGCGCGGTCCCGGAGACCCCGAAGCCCACCGCACCGACCATCCCGAGGAACGACCCCACGAAGGCCACCGGCATCGGTCCGCGCCGGTCGATCACCCGCCCGGTGAAGGGCAGGACGCCGAGCGCGGCGGCGGCGAAGAGCGCCAGCACCGAACCCGCGGTGACGTCACCCAACTCACGTACACGCGCGGCGTAGACGAACAGGAACGGCGCGGTGAAGCCGTTGCCGAACGCCGCCAGGGCGTTCCCGAACTGGATGCGGCGCAGCGCAGCGCCCATCGCGGTGGTCACACTCACCCCCTCAGTCGAGTCCCCGCCGGACGCCGTTGCCGAAGACCGGCCGGAGACTTCACAGTTAAAGTTCGAAGCTAAAGACTACATAGGGCAAGCCTTCATGTCGAACGACTTCGCGTGGGATACTCCGCCCATGCCTCCCGCGCCGGACCGACAGCCCACGCTCGACGAGCAGATCGCCATCTACCAGCGCGAATACCGCGACCTGGACACACGGGTGGAGAAGGTCGTCAACGCGCTGAGCCGGCTCGACCGCCGGATGAACGTCGCGTACGGCCGCCAGCTCGCCACACTCGGCCTCGGCCACGCGGAGTGGGAGGTACTCAAGGAACTGGTGATGGCGGGTGCCCCGTACCAGCTGTGGCCGGGCACCATCGCCAAGCGCCTCGGCCTGACGCCGGCCGCCATGACCCACCGCATCGACCGCATGCTCACCCAGGGTCTGGTGACGAGGGAGCGCGACTCCGAGAACCGCGTACGGGTCATCATCGGCATCACCGACGAGGGCCGGGAGAAGTGGCTCCAGGTGATGCGCAAGGCCGCGGTCTTCGAGGAGGAGTTGCTCCAGGACCTGACGACCGTCGAGCGGACACTGCTGGGTGAGCTGCTCACCCGTCTGCTCCGCCGCGTGGAGCACGCCCAGCCGGACGCGGGCGGCCGGTTGACCGACCTCGACTGAGACGCGGCAACGGAGCGGCAGTTGGCACCCTGAACAGCGAGTTGACAGCGCAGGAGTCGAACCGTAGTGTCCTCCGGGTTGCCACGGAGCTGCGATGCTCGAGTGGCGGCACTCTTGCCGTTCGACGGCGACCACTACTGCAGGATTCCCCGTTCCGCGGGGCTGGTTTTCGTGTGCCTGTTTCACGGATATCAGTTCGGTGAGGGATACCGGCTGGCTCGATTTTGAGTCGCCGGGGGAAATCGTCTAACGTAGCGGTCACGCCGGAAGGCGCCCCGCCGACGGGGAATCAGAAAGGTTATCCAGGCACGGAAACGGGCCGGAAAACAGATCTGATAGAGT
>NZ_JBOHCV010000459.1:0-1982 GCF_050698815.1 Streptomyces sp. | reverse complement strand
ATGAAGTACAGCATGACCGTGTTGACGTGCCCGGTCTCGCGGCACAGGTCGATCGCATGGTCGACGCGTGGGCGGGTCATGGTCTTGCCGTACAGGGCGACGAGGTCGCCGGAGGCCCATTCGGGGGCAATGGTGATCACGCCGCGGGCTCGGGCGGGGAGGTTGAGCTCGGTGAACAGGTGGCCGAAGTCCCCGAGGTGCGTGACGGCGTCCAGGTAGTCGGCGCTGATCTCGTCCGCGCGGATGGACCCGATGATCGTGGTGACCTTCTCGCCCTTGGCCTCCGCGCGACGAGCGTATGCCTGGATGTGCTCCAGGAGTTCGCGGCGGTGCTTGTACTGGGTGAAGGTCGGCGCGCTGACGATGATTGTGCGTACGCCGTGGTGTTCGAGCTGGTCGATGTAGTCGGTGAGCATCTCCAGCGGGGCCTGTCGGAACGGGGGGATGCCGAGGTTGCAGAAGCCGCAGGTGTGGCGGCAGCCGCGTACGGGGTGCAGTCCGGCCGCGGTACCGTCGGTGACCGGGTACAGGAAGTGCGAGGAGCGCAGGGAGTCGACGCGGTGGTACTGGGCGTGCACTGCGGCGGGGACGGTGAGCGTCGTGGGACGGATGGAGGTGACGCCACCGCCGGGCGCGTAGGTGGGCTCGTAGAGGGCGGGGACGTAGAGGCCGGGGATGCGGGCGATCTGTTCGAACAGCGGCATCCCGCCGGTGACATGGCGGTCCTGACGGTGTGCGTGGAGGGTACGGATCAGCTCGGGCAGGCTGGTGTCGGCCTCGCCGATGGCGATCACGTCGAGGTAGTCGGCCAGCGGTTCGGGGTCGGCCAGGCCCTGGTTCCCGCCGATGACCAGCGGGTGCACTCCAGGAGTGCGGTCCGCCGAGCGGCGCGGGATTCCGGCCAGGTCCAGTAGCCGCAGCACGCTGTGCAAGTCGCCCGCATTGATCGCGGAGATGCCGACGATGTCCGCCTCGCCTAGGGGCAGTTGGGACTCGATGCTGCGGTACGGCTCGCCGTCGGGGGTGAGCAGCCGGTTCCCGTCCCGTACGAGGCAGTCGTATGCGAGGGCGCGCTCGGCGACGGCGGGAAGGTCCGGGGTGCGGTTGATCAGGTCGTGCAGGCTCATCGGCCCGTTGCACATCAGGCTGTACGCGTGCCCGAAGGGGATGGCGAAGACCATGCGCAGCAGTCCGGCCGCTCTCGCCGGGTCCTTGGGCGGGTAGGGGCCGGCGAGCTGGATCTCGCGGGCGCGGTTGGTGTCGATTTCCTTGCCGATCTGGGACATACAGGTGGTCCTCTCGGGTCAGGAGGCGTCGTACGTTTTCGCGACCGTGGCGGTTGCCTGGCGGATGGCGCCGCGGATGGCGGCCTCGTCGCGCTCGCTCATGCGGGGATGCAGGCAGGGGCACAGCAGCCGGGCGGCGAGGTGTTCCGCCCGCGGGCAGTGCTGGCCAGCGGTGTGGGCGCGGATCAGGTCGTGGCTGAGGTAGGTGACCGGGTCGCTGATGATGGCGCCGACCCTGTGGTCGGCGGCCAGGGTCTCCATGAGCGCGTCCCGGCCCTGGCCCGCCCACTCGTGGGGGACGAGGAGGTTGTGCCGGTAGTAGAGGTGCGTCTGGTCGTGCACGGTGGGCGGAAGCGTCAGCTCCTCGATGTCCGCGAGGTGCCCGGTGCGCTCGTGTGCCCGGGAGATGCGGGCGGTGTTCATCTCCTGCAGCCGCTCCAGCTGGACGAGGCCGACCGCGGCCTGGATGGCGCTGAGCATCTGGTTCACGCCCCACTGCGTTCGCCCGCCGTAGGTACGCAGCCTGCGCAGGTCCTCCGCGAGCGCGCGGTCGTGCGTGGTGACCATGCCGCCCTGGCCGAAGGTGGTCATGAGCTTCTTCGACTCGAAGGAGAAGACCGTGGCCCAGCCTTCCGCGCCGACGGGTGCACCCGCCGGGGTGCGGCCGCCGCAGGCCCTGGCCGCGTCCACGATCAC
>NZ_JBOHCV010000458.1:0-2296 GCF_050698815.1 Streptomyces sp. | reverse complement strand
CGACCTGACCACAGCGATCAAGGCGCGCGACGAGCTGCGCTCCGCCACCCTCCGGATGACCCTCACCGCGATCACCAAGGAGGAGGTCGCGGGCACGTCGGCGCGTGAACTCTCCGACGACGAGGTGCAGACGGTCATCACGCGGGAGGCGAAGAAGCGCCGCGAGGCGGCCGAGGCCTTCGACGGCGGCGGCCGCGCCCAGCAGGCCGAGCGGGAGCGGGCGGAGGGCGAGGTGCTCGCCGACTACCTGCCGAAGCAGCTGACGGACGAGGAGTTGGACGCGCTGGTCGGCGAGGCCGTCGCGGAGGCGCAGGCGGGCGGTGCCGAGGGGCCGCGGGCCATGGGTGCCGTCATGAAGATCGTCAACCCGAAGGTGTCGGGGCGGGCCGAGGGCGGCCGGGTGGCCGCCGCCGTCAAGAAGCGGCTGGCGGCCGGCTAGCACCGCACGGCACGCATTCGCGCACGCACGTACGCACGCGTAAGGGGCGCCCTCCCAAGAGGGCGCCCCTTACAACGTGTTCGGGCCGGGCAGCGGCCACGTCTCGCTAACCGCCGGTTCCGCCGCTGCGGCGCCCGCCGTTGCCGGCACCGCCGAAGTCCCAGCCGCCGTTACCGTCGCCGCCGTCCGAGCCACCGATCGAACCGCCGTCCGCACCACCGCTGTCGGCGCCGCCGATGAAGTCGGGCGGCACGGTGGGCCAGGAGTCGCCCGGGTCGTCCGGCGGCTTGGGCCGGTCGCGGTCACCGCGGCCCTTGCCCTTGCCCTTGCCCTTCTTGTCGTCCTTGATCGGGACGTGGTGGAAGCCCGGGGCGGGTTCGCCCGCAAGCGCTCCGGACATCGCGTCCCGCCAGATCGGACCGGGGACCTCACCGCCGAAGACCTTCTCGTGGTAGACGCCGCCGATGGAGATGTCGGTCATCTGCGTCTTGTGTTCGGGGTCGCCGACCCAGACGGCGCCGGACATGTTCGGCGTGTAGCCCACGAACCAGGCCGCGTACCGCTGGTCCGTCGTGCCCGTCTTGCCCGCGCTGTCGCGTCCGCTCAGCCCGGCCTTCTTACCGGTGCCGTCCTCGACCACACCGCGCAGCAGTGAGTTGACGGTGTCCGCGGTGCGCTTGCTCATCGCGCGCTCGCAGGAGGTCTTCGGCACCGGCAGCTTCTTGCCGTTCGCGTCGGTGATCGACGACACCGCGACGGGCGTGCAGTGCACTCCCCGGTTGGCGAAGGTGGCGTATCCCTCGGCCATCGTCAGCGGCGACATCTCCTGGGTCCCCAGCGTGATCGAGGGGACCTGGTCGATCTTCTTGCCGTCGGCGCGCTGGATCCCCATCTTCTTCGCCATCTTGGTGACGGGACAGACGCCGGTGTCACTGATGAGGGAGACGAAGTAGGTGTTGACCGACTTCGCGGTCGCCTCCTTCATCCGGTACGGGCCGACCTCGCGCCGGTTCTCGTTCTCGACCGGCGCGCTGCCGCTCCACTGTCCCTTGCACGTCTGCACCGGGGACGGATACTTCATCTTGTACGGCGACGGGTATTTCTTGTACATGCTGGTACCGCGCTCCAGCGCCGCCGCCGCGACCACCGGCTTGAAGGTGGAGCCCGGCTGGTAGCCCGCTCCGCCGCCCATGTCGTCGTCCACGGACAGGTTCATCTCTGTCTCGTTCTTGCCGTAGCCGTACGGCCGTGACTGCCCCATGCCCAGGATCTTTCCCGTGCCGGGCTCGACGATCGAGGCGGCCGTCGCCACCTTGTCCGACTGGTTCACGTGCTGCTGTATCGAGGACTCGACCGACTTCTGCGCCTTCGGGTCCAGGGTGGTCCTGATGGTCAGGCCGCCCTGGTTCCAGCGCTTGGCCCGTGACTTGGCGGTCTTGCCGAAGGCGGGGTCGTTGAGGACCACTTCGCGCACGTAGTCGCAGAAGAAGCCGGCCCCGTTGGAGGCGGTGATGCAGCCGTTCCGGGGCTTGCTGATCTTGAGACCGAGTGGCTTGCCTCTCGCCTCCCGTGCCTGCTCGCCGGTGATGTCTCCCAGGGAAGCCATCCGGGACAGCACCATGTCACGCCGCTTCTTGGCCCGCTCCTCGTACTGAACCGGGTCGTACCGGCTCGGCGACTGCACGACACCGGCCAGCAGCGCGGACTCCTCCACCTCGAGGTCCTTGGCGGACTTGGAGAAGTAGCGCTGGGCCGCGGCCTCCACGCCGTACGCCTGCTGCCCGAAGAAGGTGATGTTGAGGTAGTTCTCCAGGATCTTCTTCTTGCCGAGGCTCTCCTCGACCTGGATCGCGTACT
>NZ_JBOHCV010000457.1:0-9469 GCF_050698815.1 Streptomyces sp. | reverse complement strand
GAGCGCGGGCGGGCACGCGGGCGAGGCCGCGCGCCCGGCGAAGGAGGTGCTGGCCGAACTCGACGCTCTGGTGGGCCTGGAGAGCGTCAAGCGTGAGGTGCGCGCGCTCATCGACATGATCGAGGTGGGGCGCAGGCGGCAGCGGGCCGGTCTGAAGGCCGCGTCCGTACGGCGCCATCTCGTCTTCACCGGCTCCCCCGGCACCGGCAAGACCACCGTCGCCCGGCTCTACGGCGAGATCCTGCACTCCCTGGGCGTGCTGGAGCGCGGGCACCTGATGGAGGTCTCCCGGGTCGACCTGGTCGGCGAGCACATCGGCTCCACCGCGATCCGTACCCAGGAGGCGTTCGACCGGGCACGGGGCGGTGTGCTCTTCATCGACGAGGCGTACGCCCTCTCCCCCGAGGACGGCGGCCGGGACTTCGGCCGGGAGGCCATCGACACGCTGGTCAAGCTGATGGAGGACCACCGCGAGGAGGTGGTGGTGATCGCCGCGGGCTACACCGCGGAGATGGAACGCTTCCTCGCCGTCAACACCGGTGTCGCGTCCCGCTTCTCCCGCACCATCACCTTCGGCGACTACGCGCCCCAGGAGCTGCTGCGGATCGTGGAGCAGCAGGCGGAGGAGCACGAATACCACCTCGGCGAAGGGGCCGGTGAGGCACTGCTCCAGCACTTCACCACCCTGCCCAAGGGGCCCTCGTTCGGCAACGGGCGCACCGCGCGGCAGACGTTCGAGGCGATGGTCGAGCGGCACGCGGGCCGGGTGGCGCAGCTGCCCGACCCGAGCACCGACGACCTGACGCTGCTCTACGCCGACGACCTGCCCTCATCGGCCTGACCGCCGGCCTCGCCGGAGCCGGGTGCGGTCCGCGCACTTCGCAGCCTGGTCAGCAGGAGGTCCCGTTCCTCGTCGAAGGCGGGGTCGGCCTGGTATTCGCCGTGTCCCAGGACCGGTGCGGGCAGCGGGTGTTCGAGGGTACGGCCGTACTCCAGGGGATCGAGGAGCGGACCACGGTCCACGCCCGGTCCGTCGGCGCCGCCGTCCTCCTCGGGGAGGCGGACGGGGCCGCCGATGGGGTCGGTCAGCCGCCACAGGTTGCGCCAGCAGTCCACCTCGTGGTGCAGGTCGAGCAGTTGCCGGGGGCCGAAGTAGGCCGGGAACCAGCGCCCGTAGAGCCGTTCCAGCGGTGAGCCGTAGGTGAGCAGGGCGACGTGGCGGCGGGTGCCGGGATCCAGGTGCCAGACGGCGGCCGCGGCCAGCACGCTGCCCTGTGAGTGCCCGGAGATGACCAGGCGTCCGCCGGTCCGCTCGGTCCAGGTGGACATCCGCCAGGCCAGGTCGGGGACGGCGCGCTCGGCGTAGCAGGGCGGTGCGAAGGGGTGGGCGGCGCGCGGCCAGAAGGTGCCGACATCCCAGAGGATGCCGATGGTACGGCGGGTGGAGGGGTCGCGGTAGGCGCGGCGGCCCAGGGCGAGGAAGAGCACGAAGGCGAAACCGATAAGCCAGGAGCCGAGCGCCTGGGTGGTATCGGCGAACCCGTCGATGACAGCGGGCAGTCCGTCGGCGGCCCGGCCGGGTACCTGCCTGGTGAAGCGGGCGCCGAGCACCGCCGCCCCGCCCAGCAGCAGTGTCAGCAGAGCGACGACACCGACCAGCCAGGGTGTGGAATCGGTGACTCCGGCGCGGGCGATGACGGAGGCGATGTGCCGGGAGCGGGAGGCGTCCGGCAGCGATCCGGGGTAACCGCGTTCCACATCGTCGGCCATCTCCCGGCCCCGCCGCGACACGTGGAGGACGAAGTACAGCAGCAGGACCACCACCGCCGCGAGCAGCACCGGGATGGCGGAGGACTGCCAGGTCAGGAAGATGGGCGGGCCCGGGATCAGACCGTTGCCCGCGCCGGGGGTGCCGGGGCCGTCCAGCCAGTCGCCGACCCGCTGGGTGACGCCGCCGGACATGAGTCCGCCCAGGGCGCAGGCGAGCATCGCCACCGCGGCCGCGCCCAGTCCCTTCAACGCCGTGCGTGCCACGGGCCGTCGGCGGTACAGGAAGATTCCGAGCACACCCAGCGCGAGGACCAGCACCCCCTGCCCGACAGCGAGCACCCCGAAGGTCTCGTCACCGGGCAGCTCGCCGCCGGCCGACTCCCAGCCGGGCCGTGACCATGCGGCGTACACCGCGGTGAGCAGCAGCAGGGCGATGCTCGCGGCGGGCATCGCCCGGCCGGTGATCCGGTCGAGCACGGACGGTGCCGGTACGCCGTCGGGGTCACTCTCTCCGCGGCCCCGGCGGCACACCACGTACACCACCCAGACGGCGCCGGTCACGATCAGCACCTCGACCGCCCAGCCCAGCGCGTCGAGTGCCGCGCTGCCGCCGGGCTTGCGGTCGTGCCGGGTGGTGGCCGCGGCCAGCGCGGCCGCGACGGTGAGGAAGCCCGCGGCGGTGTGGGCGGCCCGCAGCCGGGCCACCAGCCGCTTGCCGAACCAGAATCCGGGCATGCACAACGCGGGCCGTTCGGCCGACTCGGAGTCGTACGAGGTGACGGGCCGGCGCAGCGGCGGCTGCGACTCGTAGGCAGCCCAGGTTCGGTGCGAGAGCCACCACAGCAGGACGGTCAGTGCGGCGGGCACCACAGCGGCCAGGGCGAGGCGGCGGCCCGGCTGGCTCCACCAGCCGCCGCCCCCGGCCGCGTTCGGGGAGGACGGCGCCAGGAAGCCGAGCCAGGAACGCTGCCCCGCGCAGGCCGCGGAGCCGGCGCACTGCCAGGCGATCAGGTCGAGGGCGACCTCACAGGCCGCGGCGACGAGCAGCACGGTGAGGCTGAGGGCGACGAGCCGCACCAGGGCGCCGTGCACGCGCACCGCGCGGGGGCGCCCGTAGACGGCGGGACGCATCCAGTGGGCGAGGTTGGCGACCATGAAGGGCAGCAGGATCAGCCAGAGGGCGCGGGCGCTGTTGCCGGAGGTGAGGTTGGACCAGGAGTACGCCTCCGGGACGGGCTTGTCCGTGTAGTCGTGTGCCCGCGCCTCCGCGTCGACGTCTTCGGTGCGCCGGTACACGGCTGCCGTGCAGTCACCGGTGACACGCTCGACGCGCGGGTCGCCCAGCATCTCCTCCGGCGTGGTCCCGCCCACTCCGTGCACGAGGAGTTCCAGATTGAGTCCGGGCGGCGGCCGCACCCCGGACTCGCCCGGGGCGCCGCGCGCGACACTGGCGGGCCTGCTGCTCTGCTCGTCCTGCGGCATCGTTCGTGCTCCCCCCGAAGTACGTGCGCTCAGTGTCGCCCCCGACATCCTGCCCGGCGGACGGTGCCCCCAACAGCTCTCCACACCGAAGCCGCTCGAAATCTTGACCGGTCCGACGGCCCCGGCCACATGGCAGGATGACCGGTACCGGCGTGCGGTGACCGTGTGCGGTGACGAAGGGCGGAAGGCGCGGTGGGTGACAACCAGAACCTCCTCGCGGAGCAGCGGCGCGCGCTCATCCTCGAAGAGGTGCGGCGACGCGGCGGCGCCCGGGTGGGCGAGCTGACCCGGCAGCTGAACGTCTCGGACATGACGGTGCGCCGCGACCTGGACGTCCTTGCCCGGCAGGGTTCGCTGGAGAAGGTGCACGGCGGTGCGGTGCCGCCGGCGGAGCCGAGCACGCACGAGCCGGGCTTCGAGGCGAAGTCGGCGCTGGAGCTGTCCGCGAAGGCGGACATCGCGCGGGCCGCGGCCGCGATGGCCCGCCCGGGCAGCGCCATCGCCCTGTCCGGCGGCACGACGACGTACGCGCTGGCGCAGCAGCTGGTCGAGGTGCCCGACCTGACCGTGGTCACCAACTCGGTGCGGGTCGCGGACATCTTCCACGCCGCTCAGGGGAGTACGGACGACGGCGGCCGGGCACCGGCGTCGCGGCGTACCGGTGCCGCGACGGTGGTGCTCACCGGCGGCGTACGCACCCCCTCGGACTCGCTGGTCGGCCCGGTCGCCGACGCGGCCATCCGCTCGCTCCACTTCGATGTGCTCTTCCTCGGCGTGCACGGCATATCCGCCGAGGCCGGTCTGTCGACGCCGAACCTCGCGGAGGCGGAGACGAACCGCCGCTTCGTCGCCTCGGCACGACGGGTGGTCGTGGTCGCGGACCACACCAAGTGGGGGACGGTGGGACTGAGTTCGTTCGCCTCGCTCGAAGAGGTCGACGCTCTCGTCACGGACGGCGGGTTGCCGGACGCGGCCCGCGCGGAGATCAGGGAACAGCTGCCGGAACTCGTGGTCGCGGGTGCGGCGGAGGGCGGCCGGGCGAGCGGCAACGACCGGCGGAAGGCGGACTGAGCCGCCGTACGTCCAGGTGAGTCCGCCCGGCATCGCCGATCCGCCGTGCGACGTAGACCCGCCGACCGATGCGACGAGCGCCGTCGCCATGGCATAACAGGGTCATGACCGGTCTTCGTATCGACGCCTCGCGCACGGACGCCTACCTCGACCGCATCGGCGCCCCGGTCCCGGCCCGTGCGGACGCGACGGCCTTGCGGGATCTGCACCGACGGCACCTGCGGACGGTCCCGTTCGAGAATCTGAGCGTCCACCTCGGCGAGGACATCGTGCTGGAGCCCAAGGCGCTGGCCGACAAGGTCACCGGGGCGCGGCGGGGCGGATTCTGCTACGAACTCAACGGCGCCTTCGCCGCGTTGCTCACGGCACTGGGTTATCCGGTGACGCTGCTGGCGGCGCGGGTCTTCGGCGACGACGGGCCGGGACCGCCCTTCGACCATCTCGCCCTCCGGGTGGAGACCCCGGAGCCCTGGCTGGTGGACGTGGGTTTCGGACGGCACACCGAGTTTCCGCTGCGGCTGGACCGGCGGGACGAACAGGAGGATCCCGGCGGCGTCTTCCGCATCGCGGACGCCCCCGCAGGTGACCTGGACGTCTACCGTGACGGCACGCCCCAGTACCGACTCGAACCGCGCCCCCGGGAGCTCGCCGACTTCGAGCCGGCGTGCTGGTGGCACCGCACCTCGCCCAGGTCCCACTTCACCCGCTCGCTGGTCTGCTCACTGCTCACCGGGACCGGGCGCATCACTCTGAGCGACCGCACTCTGGTGACGACGGACGCGGGAAGGCGGCATGAGGCAGAACTCACCGGGGACGCCGCCCTCAGCACCTACCGGGAACTCTTCGGCATCGTTCTGGAACGCCTGCCTGTCCTGAAGGCGGACCCGCCTGTCTAGTGCCGTGACCGGCAACGGCGAGTCGCGCCGCCGCGCATCAGGCGGGCCAGTCGCCGGTGGCCAGGAAGGTGTCGATGGTCTGGGCGTACGGCTCGATGTCGAGGCCCTGCTCGGCGAGCCAGGCGTCGGAGTAGTACTTGTCGAGATAGCGCTCGCCGGGATCACAGATCAGCGTGACGACGCTGCCGGTGCGCCCCTGCCCGACCATTTCCGCGATGATTTTCAGTGCGCTCCACAGGCCGGTACCGGTGGAGCCGCCCGCGCGCCGGCCGATGGCCCGCTCCAGCGCGCGGAGCGCCGCGATGCTCGCCGCGTCCGGCACCTTCATCATCCGGTCGATGGCGCCGGGCAGGAAGCTGGGCTCCATCCGGGGGCGGCCGATGCCCTCGATGCGGGAGCCGCAGTCGCTGGACGCGCCGGGGTCGCCGGCGAGCCAGCCGTCGAAGAAGCAGGAGTTCTCCGGGTCGGGCACGCAGACGCGGGTGTCGTACTGCATGTAGTGCACGTAGCGGGCGATGGTGGCGGAGGTGCCGCCCGTACCGGCGGTGGCGACGATCCAGGTGGGTTCGGGGAAGCGTTCGAGACGCAACTGCTGATAGATCGACTCGGCGATGTTGTTGTTGCCCCGCCAGTCGGTGGCCCGCTCGGCGTAGGTGAACTGGTCCATGTAGTGGCCGCCGGACTCCTCCGCGAGGGCCGCCGAGACCTCGTACACCGTCCGCGGATCGTCCACGAGGTGGCACCGGCCGCCGTGGAACTCGATGAGCCGGGTCTTCTGGCGGCTGGTCGTGCGCGGCATCACCGCGATGAAGGGGACCCCGATCAGCTTGGCGAAGTACGCCTCACTCACCGCGGTGGAGCCGGAGGACGCCTCGATCACCGGGCTGCCCGGATGGATCCAGCCGTTGCACAGCCCGTACAGGAACAGGGAGCGGGCCAGCCGGTGTTTGAGGCTGCCGGTGGGGTGGGTGGACTCGTCCTTGAGGTACAGGTCGATGCCCCACTGCCCGGGCAGCGGGAAGGCCAGCAGGTGCGTGTCGGCACTGCGGTTGCTGTCGGCCTGCACCTTGCGTACGGCGTCCTTGAGCCAGGCGCGGTAGTCCGGGTCGCTGCGGTCGACGTCGAGGGTGGGGGTGCCCGTGCCGGGAGCCGCGAGGGCGTCACTGATGGCGGACTGCGCGTGGCCCGGGGCGGGGGCCGGTTCGGTGGTGCTCACGAGCCGATCATAAGAGTGCCCTCTGGTGGAGCCCGCCGCTTGCGGGCACACTTCGAAGAGGGTATGGGGCGGCCGGATGCGGGCAACCGGGCCGCGATGAGTTGCTGGGAGGTCACCGTGGCGGAGCCGGAGTACGACGCGGCGGGGGTGGGGATACGGCGGATGCTGCGCTCACTCACCCGGGCGGGCCATGTCCTGGTACGGGACGGGCAACTGGTGCTGTTGACCAGCTACGGCAGCGAGATCGACAGCGCCCCGCTGGACCAGGTGCGGATCAGCGGTTACGGCCTGCCCGACAGTGCACTGGCGACCATCGGCGGCACGCGCTATGTGCTGCGGTTCGGTTTCGGCAACCGTGCGGGACTGCTGAGCGCGGTACGTACGGCCCGTGCCAAGGCCGCCGCCGAGCGCGGGGTGCTCGGCCGCTGAGACCGCGCGGTGGCGCGGACCGGCGGGCCGGGCACCGGAAGGCGGAGCCCGCGTTGCGGGAGCGAGGCGACCGGCCCATTCTGAGCGTGTGTCGTTCATCACATATGCCCCGCACTCCGCTGTCCGGGCCCTGACCGGGGAGCCGCTGCCGTGACCGCCCGTCCGGCGCGGTCGCGTACGCACTGCGCCGTCGAATTCCAGGCGCTGCCCTCCCGCATCGGTCAGGTGCGCCGGATCGTCACCGCACAGCTGCGCTACTGGCGGCTGGACCCGCTCATCGACGCGGCCGCGCTCGGCGTCACCGAACTGCTCGCCAACGTGCACCGGCATACCGGCGAGGACAAACACTGCACCGTCGAGATCGTCTTCCTGCGGGACCGGCTGACGGTCTCGGTCCGGGACCACGATCCCCGGCTGCCGAGTCTGCGGACGGCCGGTTCGAGCGCCACCAGCGGGCGCGGGATGGCCCTGATCGCGGCCGTCAGCGCCAGCTGGGGCATGCGTGCCCATGACGACGGCTCGGGCAAGGTCGTGTGGTTCACGCTGCCCTTCTCCTCCTCACCCGGCACGGTGCCGGCGGCCCCGGCCGCCATGACCACCTCGGGCAGCGCGCTGGTCACGGTGACGGGCGCGCTGCCCGAGGTGGTCGCCGAAGACGCGAACGGGTCCGGGGACGCCGTCGCTGCCGCATCCGAGGTGCGGCTACCACGCACGGCACACGCCTGAGCGAAGCCGTCCGAGCCGCCCCGCCCTCCCGCTCACTCCGTGGCGACGGCCCGCAGGACGGACAGGCGCCGCCAGTACTCGTCCTCGTCGATCTCGCCGGTGGCGAAGCGCCGGCCGAGCAGGTCGACGGGCGAGTTCTCCGGCTGCCGGACCGCCGCGGGTCCGCCGCGCCAGGGGCCGCGGCCGCCACGCCACACGGTGCGACGCAGCAGGATGACGGCACCGGCGATGACGGTGGCCCAGATCAGCGGGAAGAGCAGGATCCACGGGCCCGGGCCCGCGCCGTCGTGCCATTGCGCCAGGTCGAACATGTCGGTCAACTCCTCGGTGCGAAGGGTGGATCAGCTTCACTACCGAGCGTCGCCGCGGGAGGGGGTCCCCGTCGTCGTACGGCCAGCGGCTCCGCGGGTACCCCGCGGGGAGTACGCACGCCGCCCGCCCGCTGCTGCCGGGGGACTCCGGCGGGCAGGCCGGGACGAGCTCAGAGGGTGACGGCGATCCCCAAGTGCGGGCGCTTGCCGCCCCGGAGCAGTGCGCCGCCGGAGTCGATGAGGCGGAACTGCCAGCCGTACTTGCGGGTCATCGCCTTGCGCACCCGCCCCAGTCCGCCCGGCTCCGGCAGCAGCCGCGCGGTGCCCTCGGCCGCCTGAGCGCCTTCGGCGGTGTGGCCGCGGGCGTCGCACGGGGTGACGGTGACGCGGTTGCCGTTGCGGATCCGCTTGGCCTTGCCGCTGTCCTCCCGCGTCCAGACGAGCAGTTCGTCCCCGTCCGCGACCGCCCAGACAGGGGTCGGGACTGCCGTGCCGTCACGCCGGAAGGTGGCGAGGCTGATGTACCGGCTGCCGGCGATCTCCGATGGAATCATGCGACGACCCTACGGCGGCACGCTGCCGCTCACGGGCCCGTACCGGATTCCGGGGCGTGCCGTCGCCCGTTCGGCTACTGCGGCGGGAGCAGCCGGTCTCGCGCCTGAGCCTGGCCGTGCGCACCGAGACGCTCAGGCCGTACCGAGGTCGCGCCACATGCACACACGGGGCCAGCGGTCCAGTCCGGCCAGCGCCTCCTCCGCGCGGATCTTCCGCAGTCCGGGGGTGAGTTCCTCCGGTGCCAGCCTGCGGAAGCCGCAGCGTTCGTAGTACGGGGCGTTCCAGGGCACCTCGGTGAAGGTGGCGAGGGTGAGGGCGGGCACCCCGGCGGCCCTCGCCCGCGCCGCCACGTGCTCGATCAGTGCCCGGCCGATGCCGCGGCGCGCGCGGTCCGGATGGACCGATATCTGCTCGACGTGGGTGTTGCCGTCCACGGCTTCGACCAGTACGTAGGCCACCGGCCGGTCCGCGGCGGTCTCCGCCGCGACCCACAGCCCGCCGGCCCGCGCGTAGCGGCCGAGCATCGCGAGCGAGGGCGGTTCGTCGTCCGCGACCGCGTCCATCCCGAGGTCGCGGAAGCAGCGGCCCGCCGCGCGCTCGATGTCCTGAAGGGTTATCAGGTCCCGGTCGGCGCCCTCTCTGATACGCATGGGATTCATCCTGCCAGCGTCGTCAGCGGGTTATCGAGCACCGGCTGCCACGCCAACTCCGCAGCACCGACCAGGCTGTTGTGGTCCAGGGAGCTGGGCAGCACCGGCACGCTGCCGCTCCTCCCCCACAGGCTGCGGTCGGCGATCACGGCGCGCAACCGCTCGCCGTCCGCCTCCACCAGGGCGCGATGCAGGCCGCCCAGGACGATGCGGTCCGGGTTGAGGATGTTGACGAGGCCGGCCAGGCCCAGGCCGAGCCGGTCGATGAGGGTCTCCACCGCTGTCCGTACCACCGGATCCGTGGCGTATTCGGTACGGATCAGTTCCCGGGCCTGCTCCAGCAGTGACACCTCGGGCCCCGGC
>NZ_JBOHCV010000456.1:0-3077 GCF_050698815.1 Streptomyces sp. | reverse complement strand
GACCCGAGGGAGCACTAGGGACTGGGCTGCGAGTAGCGTGGACCCCATGGCTCCGACCTCCACACCGCACACGCCCTTCGGGCGGGTCCTGACCGCGATGGTCTCGCCGTTCACCGCAGACGGCGCCCTCGACCTCGACGGCGCGCAGCAGCTCGCCGTTCATCTGGTGGACGCAGGCAATGACGGCCTGATCGTCAACGGCACCACCGGCGAGTCCCCGACCACCAGCGATGTGGAGAAAGCCCAGCTCGTGCGGGCCGTGGTCGAAGCGGTCGGAGACCGGGCCCACGTCGTCGCGGGAGCTGGTACGAACGACACCGCCCACAGCCTCGAGCTCGCCCGTGACGCCGCCAACGCCGGCGCGCACGGTCTCCTCGCGGTGACGCCGTACTACAACAAGCCGCCGCAGGAGGGTCTCTTCCGGCACTTCACGGCGATCGCCGACGCGACCGACCTCCCCGTGATGCTCTACGACATCCCGGGCCGGTCCGGCGTCCCGATCAACACCGAGACGCTCGTGCGGCTGGCCGAGCACCCGCGGATCGTCGCGAACAAGGACGCCAAGGGTGACCTCGGCCGCGCGAGCTGGGCCATCGCCACCAGCGGACTCGCCTGGTACAGCGGCGACGACATGCTGAACCTGCCCCTGCTCTCGGTGGGCGCGATCGGTTACGTCTCCGTCGTCGGCCACGTCGTCACGCCGGAGCTGCGCTCCATGCTGGAGGCGTACCTCAGCGGCGACGTCACGAAGGCCACCGAGATCCATCAGAAGCTGCTGCCGGTCTTCACGGGCATGTTCCGAACCCAGGGGGTCATCACGACCAAGGCCGCGCTCAGCCTTCGCGGCCTGCCCGCGGGGCCGCTCCGGATGCCGCTTGTGGAACTCTCCCCGGAGGAGACCCAGCAGCTCCGGCACGACCTCGCACACGGCGGGGTACAGCTGTGAGCACCGACTTCACAACTACATAACGGGCAATATCCGTAAGAGCACGACACAGACGTAGCGAAACCATCCATGACATTCACGAATATCGCGCGCGCCACGTGTCCCACGGGGTCCCCCACACCGGAGGCCGGGGGCCCGTGGCGCGTGTGGTGAGGAGAGTCTTTTGAGTCATCCGCATCCCGAACTCGGCTCGCCGCCGAAGCTCGCCGACGGCGGCCTTCGGGTCACCCCGCTCGGCGGCCTGGGCGAGATCGGCCGCAACATGACGGTCATGGAGTACGGCGGCCGCCTGCTGATCGTCGACTGTGGCGTCCTCTTCCCGGAGGAGGAACAGCCCGGCATCGACCTGATCCTGCCGGACTTCAGCTCGATCCGGGACCGCCTGGACGACATCGACGGCATCGTGCTGACGCACGGCCATGAGGACCACATCGGCGGAGTTCCCTTCTTGCTGCGCGAGAAGGCCGACATCCCGCTCATCGGCTCCAAGCTGACTCTCGCACTCATCGAGGCGAAGCTTCAGGAGCACCGCATCCGCCCGTACACACTCGAGGTCGAGGAGGGGCACCGCGAACGCGTGGGTCCCTTCGACTGCGAGTTCGTCTCGGTCAACCACTCGATCCCGGACGCGCTGGCCGTCGCCATCCGCACCCCGGCGGGCATGGTGGTGCACACCGGCGACTTCAAGATGGACCAGCTTCCGCTGGACGGCCGCCTCACCGACCTGCGGGCCTTCGCACGCCTGGGCGAGGAGGGCATCGACCTGCTGCTCAGCGACTCCACCAACGCCGAGGTGCCGGGCTTCGTCCCGCCCGAGCGTGAGATCTCCGGAGTCCTGCGGCAGGTCTTCGCCGACGCCCAGAAGCGCATCATCGTGGCGAGCTTCGCCAGCCATGTGCACCGCATCCAGCAGATCCTGGACGCAGCACACGAGTACGGACGAAGAGTGGCCTTCGTCGGCCGCTCCATGGTCCGCAACATGGGCATCGCCCGTGACCTCGGCTACCTCAAGGTCCCGGCCGGCCTTGTCGTCGACGTCAAGACGCTCGACGATCTCCCTGACCACGAAGTCGTGCTGGTCTGCACGGGCTCGCAGGGCGAGCCGATGGCGGCACTGTCCCGGATGGCCAACCGCGATCACCAGATCCGCATCGTTCAGGGCGACACCGTGATCCTGGCCTCGTCCCTGATCCCGGGCAACGAGAACGCGGTCTACCGGGTCATCAACGGACTGACGCGCTGGGGCGCCAACGTCGTGCACAAGGGAAACGCCAAGGTCCACGTCTCCGGTCACGCCTCGGCCGGCGAGTTGCTGTACTTCTACAACATCTGCAAGCCGAGGAACCTGATGCCGGTGCACGGTGAATGGCGCCATCTGCGCGCCAACGCCGAGCTGGGAGCCCAGACCGGCGTCCCACGTGACCGGGTGGTCATCGCCGAGGACGGCGTCGTGGTCGACCTGGTGAAGGGCAAGGCCAAGATCTCGGGCAAGGTGCAGGCGGGCTATGTGTACGTGGACGGCCTCTCGGTCGGCGACGTGACGGAGTCCTCCCTCAAGGACCGCCGCATCCTCGGAGACGAGGGCATCATCTCGGTCTTCATCGTGGTCGACAGCAGCTCCGGAAAGATCGTCGGCGGTCCGCACATCCAGTCGCGCGGATCGGGCATCGACGACGCCGACTTCGGACAGGTGGTGCCGAAGATCGACGAGGCCCTGGCCAAGTCGGCCCAGAACGGCATCGCCGAGATTCACCAACTGCAGCAGCTGGTACGGCGCACGGTCGGCAAGTGGGTCTCCGACACCTACCGGCGCCGGCCGATGATCCTCCCTGTGGTCGTCGAGGTCTGACGGCCCAACAGCGGGCGGGGCTCCTCGATTTGCATCCTGGCGCCCCGCTCCAGTACGTTTACGGCTCCACCTCAGCGGGCAACGGGCGATCTTCGCCTGGAAGGCGCCTGCGCACCAGAATTCGGAAAACGGCCCCTGCGGGACCGGGAAAAAGATTCTGGTAAGGTTTGGAAACACCGAGAGGGAAGCGCCCGGAGGGGCCCTGTGAGGGGTTGCGAAGGTAGCGTCCGTTCTTTGAGAACTCAACAGCGTGCTAAAAGTCAACGCCAGATATGTTGATAC
>NZ_JBOHCV010000455.1:0-12004 GCF_050698815.1 Streptomyces sp. | reverse complement strand
CTCTCGACGGACGGGCTGGCGCGGCACCCGGGGCGGCCCTGGCGAACACCTGAGTGGGAAGTGCCGGCGCACGTCGCCGAGCACTACGGATCACTCACCGTTGACGAAATGATCACGTCAGTTCTCGACCACTACGAACGGCTGTGGCCACAGATCGAGGAGCTGATCACGGCCGCCGTGAACAGTGCCGGCACGGGCCTGGTCCTGGAAGGATCGGCGCTCTGGCCCGTCCGCGTCGCACAGCTGGCAGCCCCGCACACGGCCGCCGTGTGGCTTACCGCGGACGATGCCGTCCTACGTGCCCGGGTGCACGCCGCCGGCCATTACGGGGAGGCTGCGGCCGAGGAACAACACCTGATGGAGAAATTCCTCGCCCGCACCAGCCGCTACCAGACGCTCATGCTGGATGTTGTCGACAGGTTGGGCCTGGATTGCATCGAGGCAAGCGACGGCCGCTCCATCGAGGAACTGGCAAACGCAGTACTGGCGGCCGTCGACGCGCAGGTTGCCGTAGGGCAGTCCGCCACCCGGCAATGAGCGGGCCACCAACCCGGGAGCGCTGGTTGCGGCCGGCGAGGCCGTGTTCGTGACACGCCTGAGGGCGCCGACCAGAGGTCGACGCCCTCGTTGAGCCGCAGTTCAGCTACCCGGACACATCACGTGAGAGTCGCATCCGACGCGATATCGCGACCTTTCAGCTGCAGCCGCTGGTCGAGCCGCAGCCCTCGCAGAGATAGCAGCTGCCCGCGCGGCGCATCTTGGTGCCGCAGGAGAAGCAGAGCGGCGCGTCGGCGTTCAGGCCGAGCTGCATCTCCATCAGCTCGGTGGAGTTGTGTGCCTCCACCGGCGCCGGGGTGGCCGCCTGCGGTTCGCTGATCCCCTCGGCCCGCGCTTCGTCCTTGGCCTTCTCCTTCGCATCCCGGACCGTCTGGGCCTTCGGCGCGGACTGGGCGAGGCCTTCCACGTCGAGTTCGTCCTCGGACGACTCGTAGGAGCCGGTCTCCAGGTGGCGCTGACGCTCGCTCGCGGAGTGGATGCCGAGGGCCGAGCGGGTCTCGAAGGGCAGGAAGTCGAGCGCGAGGCGGCGGAAGATGTAGTCGACGATCGACTGCGCCATCCGCACGTCCGGGTCGTCCGTCATGCCCGCGGGCTCGAAGCGCATGTTGGTGAACTTCGAGACGTACGTCTCCAGCGGCACCCCGTACTGCAGGCCGACCGAGACGGCGATGGAGAAGGCGTCCATCATGCCCGCGAGGGTCGAGCCCTGCTTGGACATCTCCAGGAAGACCACGCCCAGGCCGTCGTCCGGGTAGGAGTTCGCCGTCATGTACCCCTCGGCGCCGCCCACCGTGAAGGAGGTGGTGATGCCGGGGCGGCCCTTGGGCAGGCGGTGCCGCACGGGGCGGTACTCGATGACCTTCTCCGGCTGTGCCTGAGCCGCGGGTGCCTCGGCCTGCTTCTCCTTACGCTTGGCGGAGAGCGGCTGGCCCACCTTGGAGTTCTCGACATAGACCGCGAGCGCCTTGGTGCCCAGCTTCCAGCCCTGCAGGTAGATCTCCTCGACGTCCTCGACGGTCGAGGACGAGGGCATGTTCACGGTCTTGGAGATGGCACCGGAGAGGAACGGCTGGGCCGCCGCCATCATCCGTACGTGGCCCATCGGCGAGATGGAACGCTCGCCCATCGCGCAGTCGAAGACGTCGTAGTGCGCCGGCTTCAGGCCGGGCGCGTCGATGACGTTTCCGTGTTCGGCGATGTACTCCACGATGGCCTCGACCTGCTCGGGCTGGTAGCCGAACCGCTTGAGGGCCTTGGGCACCGTGTTGTTCACGATCTGCATCGACCCGCCGCCGACCAGCTTCTTGAACTTGACCAGAGCCAGGTCCGGTTCGACGCCGGTGGTGTCGCAGTCCATCATCAGACCGATGGTGCCGGTGGGCGCCAGCACCGACGCCTGGGCGTTGCGGAAGCCGTTCTTCCCGCCCAGTCGCAGCACGTCCTGCCAGGCCTCGGTGGCCGCCGCCCAGACCGGGGTGTCCAGGTCGTCGGCGCGCGTCGCCGAGGCGTTGGCGTCGGAGTGCTGCCGCATGACTCGGTTGTGCGCGTCGGCGTTACGTGCGTAACCCTCGTACGGGCCGACGACCGCGGCCAGTTCGGCCGAACGCCGGTAGGAGGTGCCGGTCATCAGCGAGGTGATGCCACCGGCGAGCGCGCGGCCGCCGTCCGAGTCGTAGGCGTGGCCGGTCGCCATCAGCAGTGCGCCCAGGTTGGCGTAACCGATGCCCAACTGGCGGAAGGCGCGGGTCGTCTCGCCGATCTTCTGCGTCGGGAAGTCGGCGAAGCAGATGGAGATGTCCATCGCCGTGATGACGAGCTCGACGACCTTGGCGAACCGCTCCGCGTCGAAGGACTGGTGGCCTTCGTCGTCGTCCCGCAGGAACTTCATCAGGTTCAGGGAGGCGAGGTTGCAGGACGAGTTGTCCAGGTGCATGTACTCGCTGCAGGGGTTGGATGCGGTAATCCGGCCCGATTCCGGCGAGGTGTGCCAGTGGTTGATGACGTCGTCGTACTGGATGCCGGGGTCGGCACACACGTGCGCGGCCTCGGCCATCTTGCGGAAGAGGGACTTGGCGTCCACCTGCTCGACGACCTCGCCCGTCATGCGGCCGCGGAGCGCGAACTGCGAGCCGGACTCGACGGCCTTCATGAACTCGTCGGTCACCCGCACCGAGTTGTTGGCGTTCTGGTACTGGACGGAGGTGATGTCGTCGCCGCCCAGGTCCATGTCGAAGCCCGCGTCGCGCAGGGCCCGGATCTTCTCCTCCTCCTTCACCTTCGTCCCGATGAAGGCTTCGACGTCCGGGTGGTCGACGTCGAGCACGACCATCTTGGCCGCACGGCGCGTGGCCCCGCCCGACTTGATCGTGCCCGCGGAGGCGTCGGCGCCGCGCATGAAGGAGACGGGCCCGGAGGCGTTGCCGCCGGAGGAGAGGAGTTCCTTGGAGGAACGGATACGGGACAGGTTGAGCCCGGCCCCCGACCCGCCCTTGAAGATCATCCCCTCTTCCTTGTACCAGTCGAGGATCGACTCCATGGAGTCGTCGACCGAGAGGATGAAGCAGGCGGAGACCTGCTGCGGCTGCGTGGTGCCAACGTTGAACCAGACCGGGGAGTTGAAGCTGAAGATCTGGTGCAGCACGGCGTACGCCAGCTCGTGCTCGAAGATCTCGGCGTCCTCGGGCGAGGCGAAGTAACCGTTCTCCTCGCCGGCCGCCCGGTAGGTCTTCACCACCCGGTCGATCAGCTGCTTTAGGCTTTTCTCCCGCTGCGGGGTGCCCACCGCGCCACGGAAGTACTTGCTGGTGACGATGTTGGCCGCGTTCACCGACCAGGAGGCGGGGAACTCGACACCTCGCTGCTCGAAGTTGACCGAACCGTCACGCCAGTTCGTCATCACGACGTCCCGCTGCTCCCAGACCACCTCGTCGTAGGGATGCACGCCGGGAGTGGTGTGGATGCGCTCGATCCGCAGCCCCTTGTTCACCTTGCCGCCCTTCGCACGGAAGCCTCGTGCCGGACCGCTCGTCGTCTCTGTCATTCCCGCCTCCCTGTACCGGGCATAACGCCCGGACGCGCCCCGAATCTTCCCGGGGCACCTGCTTGCCTGATGGTTCCGTGATGGCTCTCTGACGGCCGGCGCGCAGTGCGCACTCCGGCCGGGTCCGAAGGTCTCGATGTGCCGCCGCTCAGTCGGCGGCGGGCACAGAAACCGGCGCTCCGGGACCCTCGGCGCTCCGCCCGCCCTCGCCGCGGGCGCCGCCCAGGGCGCTCGTACGGGCGTCCCGCAACTCCTCGACGGCGGCCTCGAAGTCCTCAAGGGACTCGAATGCGCGATAGACCGAGGCGAAGCGCAAATAGGCCACGAGATCGAGGTCCTGGAGCGGGCCGAGTATCGCGAGGCCGACGTCATGCGTGGACAGCTCGGCGCTGCCGGTCGCCCGCAGGGCCTCCTCGACCCGCTGGCCGAGCTGGGCGAGGGCGTCCTCGGTGACCGGGCGGCCCTGGCAGGCCTTGCGGACTCCGACGATCACCTTGTCCCGGCTGAACGGCTCGGTGACACCGCTGCGCTTGATCACCATGAGTGACGCGTTCTCCACCGTGGTGAAGCGGCGGGAGCAGTCGGGACACTGGCGGCGGCGCCGGATCGCGGTGCCGTCGTCGGTCGTACGGCTGTCGACCACGCGACTGTCGGGGTGTCGGCAGAAGGGACAGTGCATCGCTCCCCACCCTCCTTGAGCCTGCGAAAGCCCGCATCGTGCATGACTGGTACGCCCTCGGCGGACCCCGTGAAGGCTCCGCGAAGTAGCCACAAGCATATGCGAAGAACTCCCCGAACGGACGCCGGGGACCACAACTTGTGGGTGACGCGCGCCTATCTAACCACTAGATCTGGTATCGGCGCGTCAGCTTCGACCTCGTCGCCGACCGCGTGTCGCGCCTCGGCGGCGGCGACGACACTACGCGAATCGGGGTGCTGGAGGCGCGCCGGGGCGCGACTGCGACACTCGGGGAGCCGGCGCCGGCGGCCGACCGTAAACGGGGGACTACACCGGTGGCACCGATCGAGTCAGGTGAACCACTAATTTTCACTCGAACGTGTGTTTGGCGCAACCTTTCGAAACCAACTACCGTTGTCCTACTAGGGAGAACCGCTCGAGAGGGGCCGACGTGACCACCACCGCAGACAGTGCCACCATCACCTCCCAGAACCGCTCCGCGCAGTCACTGGACACCATTCAGCCGGTGAAGGAGGCCATGGACGCGGAGGCGCAGGACAGTCAGCAGGAGAAGCGCTCGCTGCCGGGCCGACCTCCGGGGATCCGGGCGGACAGTTCGGGGCTCACCGACCGGCAGCGCCGGGTGATCGAGGTGATCCGCGACTCGGTGCAGCGGCGTGGCTACCCACCGTCCATGCGCGAGATCGGCCAGGCCGTCGGCCTGTCCAGCACCTCGTCCGTGGCGCACCAACTGATGGCGCTGGAGCGCAAGGGCTTCCTGCGCCGCGACCCGCACCGTCCGCGCGCCTACGAGGTCCGCGGATCGGACACGCCCAGCACCCAGCCCGTCGCCGACACCACGGGCAAGCCCTCCGCGTCCTACGTGCCGCTGGTCGGCCGCATCGCCGCCGGCGGGCCGATCCTCGCCGAGGAGTCGGTCGAGGACGTCTTCCCGCTGCCGCGCCAACTCGTCGGCGACGGCGACCTCTTCGTGCTGAAGGTCGTCGGTGACTCGATGATCGAGGCCGCGATCTGTGACGGTGACTGGGTGACGGTCCGCCGCCAGCCCGTCGCCGAGAACGGGGACATCGTCGCCGCCATGCTGGACGGCGAGGCCACGGTCAAGCGCTTCAAGCGCGAGGACGGGCACGTATGGCTGCTGCCGCACAACGTCGCCTACCAGCCGATCGCGGGCGACGAGGCGACGATCCTCGGCAAGGTCGTCGCAGTGCTGCGGAGGGTTTGAGCCCCAGGTTTTTCCGGGTCCGCGTCCTGGACCGGGTCCGCGTCCCCGCCCGCACGAGCTGAGCCGTCGGTTCCCCCTCCGGAACCGACGGCATCGCCGTGCGTGCTCGCCGCTGACCCCGTCAGGCCTGCCCGGCCGCGCCGGCCTCCTTGGCCATCGTGTCGATGGCTGCGAGCGACCGCCGCACCTGGTCGCCGTCCGTCGTGTACCAGAAGTCCGGCATGGAGGTGCGCAGGAAGCTGCCGTAGCGCGCCCGCTCCAGCCGCGGATCGAGCACGGCGACCACTCCGCGGTCCCCCGTGGCCCGTACGAGCCGCCCCGATCCCTGCGCCATCAGCAGGGCCGCGTGCGTGGCCGCGACCGCCATGAACCCGTTCCCCCCGTGCTCCTCCACCGCCTTCTGCCGGGCACTCATCAAGGGGTCGTCCGGACGGGGGAAGGGAATGCGGTCCATCACGACCAACTGGCAGTTCACTCCGGGCACATCGACGCCCTGCCAGAGGGAGAGCGTGCCGAAGAGACAGGTCTGCGCGTCCTCGGCGAAGCGCCGGATCAGCTCGCCCAGCGTCTCCTCACCCTGGAGCAGGATGGGGACCTCCAGCCGCCCGCGCAGGTCCTCGGCCGCGGCCTGGGCGGCGCGCATGGACGAGAAGAGTCCGAGCGTACGGCCGCCCGCCGCCCCCACCAGCTCGGCCAGCTCATCGAGCATGTCCCGGCGGGACCCCTCGCGTCCGGGCGGTGCCAGGTGCTTGGCGACGTAGAGGATGCCCTGCTTGCGGTAGTCGAAGGGCGACCCGGCGTCCAGACCCCGCCACGGCGGGGTCTCGTCGTCGGCCGCATCCTGCCCCGTACCGCCGTCGCGGCGGGGCGTGTCGTCAGCGAGCACCCGCTCCGGGGCCAGGCCCAGCGAGGCCCCCACTCCGTTGAAGCCGCCGCCCAGCTTGAGCGTCGCCGAGGTGAGTACGACGGACCGGTCGGCGAACAGCTTCTCCCGCAGCAGACCCGAGACCGAAAGCGGGGCGACGCGCAAGGAGGCGCCGTAGCGGTCGTGCTGCTCGTACCAGATCACATCGAACTCGGATCCCTCCACGACCCGTTCCGCGACATCGTGCACGCTCTCCATCGCGGCCAGCGCCTGCTTGCGCACGGCGTTCTCGTCCTGCACGGACTTGTCGCGGGTGTTGCCCAGTGCCGTGAGGCAGGCGCGGGCCGCGTCACGGAGAGCCGCCAACGCGTATCCCAGGTCCTCCGGAACCACCTCCAGCCGTCCCGGAAGAGCCAGCTCCATCAGCCGCTCGAAGGTCTCCGCCGCCGTCTGCAGCCGGTCGGCGTCCTTCTCGTCGACGAGCTTGGCGGCCCGCCGTACCGCGCGGTTGACGCCGCCCGGCGTCAGCTCACCGGTGGCCACACCTGTCACCCGCGAGACCAGCTCGTGCGCCTCGTCGACGATCAGCACGTCGTGCGGCGGCAGCACCGGTGCCCCCTCGATCGCGTCGATCGCGAGCAGGGCGTGATTGGTGACGATGACGTCGGCGAGCTTGGCGCGCTCCCGGGCCGCCTCGGCGAAGCACTCCGCGCCGTACGCGCACTTGGCGGCGCCCAGGCACTCGCGCGCCGAGACCGACACCTGGGACCAGGCACGGTCGGACACGCCGGGGCGCAGGTCGTCGCGGTCGCCGGTCTCGGTCTCGTCCGACCAGTCGCGCAGTCGCAACAGGTCCTTGCCGAGCCGTGAGGTGGGAGTGGCGGTCTCGAACTGATCGAAGAGGCCGTCCTCCTCTTCCTGCGGCACGCCCTCGTGCAGGCGGTGCAGGCACACGTAGTTGGACCGGCCCTTGAGCATGGCGAACTCGGCGCGGCGGCGCAGCAGTGGTTGCAGCGACTCGACGGTGCGGGGCAGGTCGCGCTCCACGAGCTGCCGTTGCAGCGCCAGGGTCGCCGTCGCCACCACGACGCGTTCGCCGTGTGCCAGGGCGGGGACCAGGTAGCCCAGCGACTTGCCGGTACCGGTGCCCGCCTGGATGAGCAGGTGGGTGCCGTCATCGACGGCTTCGGCGACGGCTTCGGCCATGGCCACCTGACCAGGGCGCTCCGTACCGCCGACGGCGGTGACGGCGGCGTGCAGGAGGTCGGTGAGGGCGGGCTTGGTCATAGATCCGACAGCCTACGTGGCGCCGCTGACAACGGGCCGGTCACGCGGTGCACAGGGGGTTGGGTACGGTGCCGTGCACCGCGGCGTGCGGGCGTTCGGAGCGGTCACGGTAACCGTCCAGGTGCAGACGGTTGCGGTTGAGGCAGAGCCGGTCGATCCGCGGAGTGAGCAGGTCGAACGTCTCGAACCGGTCCTTCAGCTCCGGGAACCGCGCCTGGTAGCTCCCGATCTCCGCGCGTACGAGGGACCAGAACTCTCCCTCCGGTACGTGCAGTTGCTCCTCGCACAGGGGCGCCAGATAGCGGAACACGCCGACGAAGAGCCCGGAATGGATGAACTGGGTGAGGAAACCGGGCGGCTCGGTCAGCAGCACGGCACGCACCTCGTCCGGCATGGCGGCCAGTTCCGGAACCGGCTCGGCGCAGACGTTGACGTCGTCGACGAAGTCCTTGACCGCCAGCCGCACGGGCACGTCGCGCTCGTCGAAGATCACGATGGCGTTCTCGCCGTGCGGCGAGAAGACGGTCCCGTAGCGGTAGAGGAAGTGCAGCAGCGGGGGCAGCAGGGCCGCGAAGAGGTGGCGCAGCCACTCGCGCGGCTCCAGCCCGGAGCGTCTGACCAGTTCCGCGGTGAAGGACCTCTCACGCGCGTCGGTGTGGATGAGGGCGGCCAGGGTCCGGGCGCGCTCGCCGGACTCCAGCTGCCGGCCCAGCGGTTCGCGCCAGACGCAGCCCAGCAGTTCGCGGTACTGGTAGGGCACCTGCGGCAACCGGTCGTACAGCGGGTGGGCGACGGCGACGGAGGCGACCTCGCCGAGCAGGATCACCCGGCACTCGTCGAGCAGGTAGGGATCGGCGTCGCGCAGTCCGTGCATCCACTGGGTGACCGCGGGGGCGGCAAGGGTGCGTTCGGTGGGCAGTCCGCGCCAGACCAGGGTGTTGAGTACGGACAGCGGCAGCTTGACCGTGTGCCTGTCGGGACGGCTGGTGTTGATGAAGGTGCGGACCGGCTGCTGGGGCAGTCGCAGATCGCCGTCCGACTGCAGCGGGACGATGTCGGCCGCGGCGAGGGAGGCCGCGAAGAGCGGGGCGACGGTCTCGTCCCACTGCCAAGGGTGTACGGGCAGGAAGAGGTATTCCTCGGGCGGCAGCCCGCGCGAGCGCAGGGTCTGCCGGAAACGGCGGAGGGTGTCCGGGCTGAGCTCGCGCGCGTAGAGGCTCTGCGGCTCGGCCAGCGCGGGGACGCCGCGGTAGGCGGCGAGCGGGGTCCGGACCGCGAGCCAGGGCAGCCGTCGCGCGCGGCGCGCCTCCGGGGCCCACCGGGTCGCGTCGGAGGCGGAGAAGCCGAGGCGGCCCTTGTTCGCCACGAGCCAGGGGTGGCCCGTCTGGTGGCCTTCCAGCTCGGCGTAGTCGAGCTCGGTGAGCCGGTCGACGGCGAGCTCGCGGGCGGCGAGCTGGACGTCTGCGGTGAGCGTGGCGGTGAGCTCGCGGATCAGGTGCCCGGTCGTGTCGCCGGTGAGCCCGAGAACGGTCGCGTGGCCGTGCGCGAGGAAACCGAAGGGATCGGCGTCGGCGGGGGTGAGGGAGGCCGGGTCGATGTTCCAGTGCCCATAGGCGGTGCGGCGGGCCCGGAAGCGGAGGGTGAGACCGTCGCTCACCTCGAGGCGGTACGGGCGGTACGGGCGCGCCGTACCGGAGTCGGCCCGGTGTCCGGGTGCGGCGTGGGATTCCGGATCCGGCTCGGCCTCGGGCTCGGCCTCGGGCTTGATGATCTCCTCGTACGCGAACTCGCTGATCATCTTGAGGAGCAGCCGCCGTCCGGCCCGGCGCCAGCTGTCCGGATCGAGACCGGGCGGGACGTGCAGCGGGCGGGACTCGGGGGACTCGCCGGAGTCATCGGAGTCGCTGTGGCCGTCGACGGCAGTCGGTAGGTGCACTGTGTGGCTCCTTCTTCGGGGACAGGGACGAGCAGGGCGGTATGGAGGTGAGTGGGCGGCACTGACGGCACCTCACAGGACCGCCCGCAGTTCGCGGTCGCGGACCATCAGGGCGGCGCGCTTGCCGGGCAGGTCGACCTCGGCGGACAGCCGGAAGCCCGCGCTCAGGAAGGCCGCGACAGAGGGAATGTTGCGCAGGTCCGGCTCGGCCAGGACCCGGCCGCAGCGCGGCCGTTGATCGAGGACGAGATCGGCGACGGCGCGCAGCAGCGCCGTGCCGACACCGCGGCCCCGGTCCGGCACGCCGCCGATCAGCAGGTGCAGTCCGGTGTCGTGGGGCCGCGCCCGGCAGTACCGGGCGATCGGATCGAGATCGGCGCGGTAGATCTCCCAGTAGCTCATCGGGACGCCGTCCAGTACGCCCAGGCAGGGAACGCTGCGGCCGTCGCCGTCCAGCTGTGTCCGCACGTGAGCGGCGGTTACCTCTTCGGGCCCGGCCAGCTCCCAGAAGGCGGCCACCGCGGGATCGTTCATCCAGGCGGCGATCAGCCGGACGTCGCGCTCGATCCGTACGGGCACGAGCCGCATCGTGCCCACGGACGTGGTGAAGGGTGGCCAGTCGGCGACCGAGTCCAGCAGGTCGGGCTCGGTCAGCCGGGTCAGGTCACCGGTGTGGCCGGCGGCATGAGGAGCCTGCGGCGGGGCGCCGGCGCGCTCGGCGAGCAGCGCCGCGAGTTCGCCGGACAGCTGGAGATCGAGGGTGTCGTCGCTGCTGGACGTGCGCGAAGAAGCGGGGCGGGTCGGCTGCTGCATGACGGCGAGCGCCTCCTCTCAGTTGCTCGGGCCGGTGGCCTACTGGGCCAGCGGGTTGGTGACGGTGACATAGACGGACTGGGTGTCGACGGGGCCGACGAGCTCGTCCATGCCGTGCAGCCGGGTGAGCAGGTTGGCCTTGCAGCGCAGCGTCGGCGACTCCAGCAGCAAGGCGGGCAACGGCGATACGGGCGCGCCGTCCCTCCCCCGCGCTTCCGCCCGCAGGAACCGGCGGAGGGCGGCGAGCAACAGCTGTTCGTCCGCGAGGCGTTGCGCGCCGAAGGCGCCGATCAGGCCGAGGACGTTGTTGATGCCGAGGTAGTACGCGAAGCGCTCGTCGGTGACCGCGTCGGCCACGAACGTGTCGCTGGCGACGCCGAGTCCGGCGCCGGGCAGCCGCTGCTCCAGCGCGTCACGCCAGGACGTACGGAAGTAGTAGCCCTGGTTGTCGCGGTAGCGTCCGCCGGTGGGCCAGCCGTCGCCGTCCAGCAGCACCAGGGTGTTCTGCTGGTGTGCCTCAAGGGCGATGCCCGCGTGCGCGTCCAGCCAGAGCACCGGCCGTACGACGGTGTCCAGGTAGCGCAGGAACCACTCGGTGGCCACCGCCGTCACGGGCCGGCGGGTGCGCACGGCGAGCAGCTCGACGACGTCGGTGAGCCGCGACCGCAGCGCTCCCCGCGGCATCCCGGGCCGCGGACGGGGCGAGGTGAGTCCGGCGACACAGACGGCGTCGTCGCCGGGCCCGAAGGGGTTGTGCCGGATGACGGTGTCCAGGCCGGGCACGGGCTGCCCGTCGGATCCGTCCACGCCCAGCCAGGCCGGGTCGCGGACGATGTCGAAGCCGGGGTGGGCCGCCTGCCATTCGGCGCCCAGGCCGGCGCGCAGCAGCCGGTGCACCTCGACACCGCGCAGCAGTTCCTTGCGCAGGTTCTCCCGGCGGGAGTTGGTGATGGACAGCCCCAGGGAGAGTTTGAGCATCACGGACCCGTCGGTGCGCACGACGGTGCGCACCGAGGAGGTGGCGTGCCAGGCCTCCCCCGCCTGGCCGAGGTCGTGCAGCAGTCCGCCGGCCAGCAGCCGGGCCACATCCGGGCGGTGCGACAGTTCGCGGGCCTGCCAGGGGTGCAGCGGCACCGGCAGGGTGTCGGCGGGCAGCCGGGCGACCAGTGACTCTCCGGCCAGCCGGACGGCCAGGCGTTCGGCGGTCACTGTCCGGCCCTTCTCGGTCCAGGCCGAGTCCTGGGCGAGTACGGACCGGGCGACCGCCATCCAGTGCAGCGGGAAGGCGGCGCGCAGTTCGGGTGCGTAGGCACGTGACTCGGCCTCGGAGAACCCCTGCCGGCTCTTGGGTGTCGGGTGCAGTGGATGGCCGAGGATCAGCGACTGTTCGGCGTCCAGGAACGGGCTGGTCCCGGCCGGGGGTTCGGGGACGGCGCGGCGTTCGGCGAGAAACTCGGAGGTGCGCTGCACGGAGTCGGCGACCCGGCCGACGAGCGCGACACTCTGCGCGAGAGCTGCCCCGTCCTCGGGGGCGCCCGCGCCCGCGCCGCCCGCGCCGGCGCGTGACCGCGACGCCACCT
>NZ_JBOHCV010000454.1:0-11197 GCF_050698815.1 Streptomyces sp. | reverse complement strand
GGCCGGCGCCGCGCTCTGGGCACGGCGACGGCTCGCCCGTCCGCCCCCGGACGCGCGCCTCAGCCCCGGACGCCGCGCAGGGCCATTTCCACGGCCGCCTCCGTGATCTCCTCAGGGTCCTCGGCGGCGGCCAGCTCGATTCGGCGGACCGCCGCGTCGACGACACCCTGGAGCAGCATCGCGGTGAGCCGCGGCTGCTCGTGGCCGAGGGAGCCGAGCGCCTCGACGACCATGGCGATCAGGCCGCCGTGGGCGGCGCGGATCTTCTCCCGTGCGCCGGCATCCAGCTCACCCGCCGAGATCGCGACGACCGCGCGGTGCCTGCGGTCGCCGACGAGCGACAGCTGCTGCCGCACGTATGCCTCGATCTTCCCCTCCGGTGATTCGGACGCGGCCATCGCCGCCTCGACCTCGGCCGCCCAGGCCGGGAAGTCGACGGCGCAGAGCTCCTCCACCACGGCCGCGCGGGAACGGAAGTATTCGTAGACCGAGGAGCGCGCCAGCCCTGTGCGCCGCGCGAGAGAGGGGAAGGTCAGCGCTTCCGTGCCACCCTCGGAAAGCAGTGCGCGGGCGGCGTCCAGCAGGGCGGCACGCTGCATGGTCCGGTGCTCGGCCACGGAGGCCGCTCGAATCCTGGGCACGCCTCCACTCTACGGACGGAGACCGGCTCAGCGACCGACTTCGGCCAGCTTCCCCCGCAGCTGAAGCACCGACTTGGTGTGGATCTGACTCACCCGGCTCTCGGTGACGCCGAGTACGTCGCCGATCTGGGCCAGTGTCAGCCCCTCGTAGTAATAGAGGGTGACCACCGTCTTCTCCCGTGCCGGGAGGGTGTTGATGGCGCGGGCCAGCAGCTGGCGCAGCTCCCGGCCCTCGGCGATCTCCACCGGATTGTCCGCCGCCGTGTCCTCGAGGGTGTCCATCAGGCTGAGCCGGTCACCGCTCTCCCCGCCGACGTGCAGCAGCTCTTCCAGCGCCACGACGTTGGCGAGGGACAACTGGCTGAAGACGCCGTGCAGTTCCTCCAGCGGGATGTCCATCTCGGCCGCCACCTCGGTCTCCGACGGGCTGCGCCGGAGGTTCGCCTCCAGGGTGGCGTAGGCCCGCTCGACGGCACGCGCCTTCTGCCGCACCGACCGGGGAATCCAGTCGAGGGCCCGCAGTTCGTCGATCATCGCGCCGCGGATCCGGGTGATGGCGTAGGTCTCGAACTTGATGGAACGCTCCGGGTCGAACTTCTCGATGGCGTCGATGAGTCCGAAGACCCCGGAGGAGACGAAGTCGGCCTGTTCCACATTGGGAGGCAGCCCGACGCTGACCCGCCCGGCGACGTACTTGACCAGGGGGGAGTAGTGCAGGATTAGCTGTTCCCGCAGCCGTTCGTCAGCAGTGGCTTTGTACGACCGCCACAGCTCGTCGAGCGGACTGTGGGCGGCACCGGGCACGGTGTCCTCGGCCGTGACCGGCGCCGGGCCGGTGTCCGTGCGGTCAGGCCCGGAGATGTGCTGAGGCATGCGTCGTCTTGAGCCGTTCTGCCGAGTGGTCGTCGCGCGGACGAAACGTGATCGTGGTGCCCGTTCAAGGGTGCTGTGAGCGTAGCGTGACGAAGGTGTCGCAATATGCGATGAGCGCGCACCCCGGCATGCGCAGATACGTTCCGCTGCCCGCACGCCGGAGTTACTCCGACGACCGCGCCGAAGTCCGGCTTTCGGCACGGGGAACGGCTGAACGAGTGCATACGGATCACCCTTTCATTCAATAGCCGCAGGTCAAGGACCGCCTCATCACTCGATGGGGTGCCCGGGGTGCGGCTTCGCCTCCCTGGCCAACTGCCACCGGTTCCCCAGGCGTTCGACGAATCCGAGCGCACACAGTTCCTGGAGTCGCACAAGCGCGGCGTCGGCGGTGACGCCCGCGGCCTGCGCCAGCTGTGCGGACTCGACCGCGCCACGGCTCGGCAGCGCGTCGAGTACGCAAGCCGCCTCCCCGGGCAGCACGTCACGAGGCACGGCGGGACCGTGGCGTCTCGGTGCCAGCTCTCCCATGTTTCCGACCAGCTCGATCACTTCAGCGGCGTCCGTGACGACGCTGCCCTCTTCGCGCAGTAGTTCGTGCACGCCCGCCGAGAGCCCGGAGGTGACCGGCCCGGGAACGCCCATCACGAACCGGCCGAGCCGCCGTGCGTGCCGTGCGGTCGACAGCGAACCGCTGCGCAACGCCGCCTCCACGACGACCGTTCCCCGTGTCAGCGCGGCGATCACCCTGTTCCGCAGCACGAACCGGCTCCGGGTCGGGTGATCCTGCGGGGGCAACTCGGCCACCAGCAAGCCCTGTTCGCCGATGCGGCGGATCAGCTCCGCGTGACCGGGCGGATAGGCCACGTCGACCCCGCATGCCAGCACCCCGACCGTGGCACCGCCCGCGGCGAGCGCACCCCGGTGGGCGGCGCCGTCAACTCCGTAGGCCGCGCCCGAGATCACTGTCCAGCCGCGCTCCGCGAGACCCGCGCCGAGCACGGCGGCGACATGCACCCCGTAATCAGTGCAGGCACGGGCGCCGACGACGGCGACCGAACGCAGCGCCCAGAAGCGGAGGTACGGAGCGCCGCGCACCCACAGCCCGATGGGCCGGGAGGACCCCAGCGCGTCAAGCTGTCCCGGCCATTCCCGGTCACCCGGGACCAGGAAACGGACGCCGGCCGCCTCGGCAGCCGCCATGTCCGCCTCGGGCCGCGCCCTGTCCGTGCGCGAGCGCAGACCGTCCCAGCGCCTTTCACCTGCTCCGGGCAGCCGCGCACCGTTCCCCCGCAGGGCCCGCAGCACCTCCCGCGCGCCGTGCGTCCTCAGCCACCGGCCGACCAGCTCGTCCCCTGGTTCGGCGATCCGGGTCAGCGCGACACGGGCCAGCCGCTCCCCGGCGTCCGCAGCGAGCCGGTGACCCGGCTCGTCGTTCATGCCGGGCCTCCGCGCGCTCCGGAGAGCGTGGCACCGTGCCTGATCCCGGTACGCAGTTCCAGCGCCCGGTTGACGTCCTGGGCCGTCGGCCGGTCATGCCCGGCGAGGTCGGCGACCGTCCAGGCGACCCGCAGGACCCGGTCCATGCCGCGAGCCGTCAGCAGTCCGTGCTCCATGTCCTCCTCGGCCCTGCCGAGCGCGCCGGGCACGACCGGCCAGCGCGTGCGCAGCTCATGGCCGGGAACGTCGCTGTTGGTCGACCAGGGAGTGTCCACGTACCGTTCCGCGGCGCGCTCACGTGCCGCCAGCACGCGCTGCGCGATCGCCGCCGTGGTCTCGGCCCCACCGTCGAGCGCGGCGAGTTCGGAACGGGACAGCGGCCGCACCGAGACCCTCAGATCGACCCTGTCCAGCAGCGGACCCGACAGCCTCGCCCGGTACCGCCTGACGGACGAGGGGCGGCACTCGCAGTCTCCGCCCTTCATCCCGTGCCGTCCGCACGGACACGGATTGGCCGCGAGGACGAGCAGGAAACGCGCGGGCATCCGCATCATCCCGGCGGCCCGCGCGACCACGACGTGACCCGATTCCAGCGGCTGCCGCATCGCGTCGAGCACCCGGGCGCTGCATTCCGCCGCCTCGTCGAGAAAGAGCACACCGTGGTGCGCCAGCGACACCGCTCCCGGCCGCGGCAGCCCCGAGCCGCCACCGACGAGCGCCGCCATCGTCGCCGAGTGGTGAGGTGCGCAGTACGGGGAGCGGGTCACCAGCGGCTGCCCCGCCGGCAGTGCCCCGGCCACCGAGTGCACCGCCGTGACCTCCAGCGACTGCTGCGGGCTCAGCGGCGGCAGCAGTCCCGGAAGGCGCTCGGCGAGCATCGTCTTGCCCGCTCCCGGTGGCCCCTTGAAGAAGATGTGGTGCCGTCCCGCGGCCGCCACCTCCAGGGCCATCCGGGCAGCGCCCTGCCCTGCGACGTCCGCCATGTCCACCGTCCGCTCTCCCGGACCGCCGCCCGCCGCCCATCCGCTGCCGGGCACCGCTACCCCCGTCAGCAGACGCTCGGTGCGGCCTCCGTCGGCCGGTCCTCCCGGCCCGCTCGGTCCGCTCTGTCCGCCGGTGCCGGGGCCACCTTCCGACGGATCTTCCTCCGGCACCGGCTCGTCCGCGAGCACCGCGATCAGCTGCCGCAGGCTGCGTACGCCCAGCACCGCCATCCCCGGCACCAACGACGCCTCGGGTACGGCCTGTTCGGCCACCACGACCTGCCGATAGCCGGCGTCGGCGGCGGCCAGCACCGCGGGGAGCACCCCGCGCACCGGGCGCACCCGTCCGTCCAGCCCCAGTTCACCGATCATCATCAGGTCGGCGATGGTCCGCGGGTCGATGCGTTCCGCCGCGCCCAGCACGGCGCAGGCGACCGCCAGGTCGAAACCGCTGCCGCTCTTGGGAACGGAGGCGGGGCTCAACCCGACCGTGAGCTTCTTCTGCGGCCATTCCGCGCCGGAGTTGACCAACGCGGCGCGCACCCGGTCCCGGCTCTCGGTCAGGCTCTTGTCGGGCAGCCCCACCAGCGTGAAGGTCGCGACGCCGGGCTCCAGATCGGCCTGGACCTCGACGACCACCCCTTCCACTCCGACCAGGGCCACCGAGCAGGTACGGGCGAACCCCATCAGGCCACCCCCCGCGCGTGCTGGACCAGCGGTGCCCCGCGATCCGGCAGCAGCACCCCGACCAGGTCGATCCGCACGCCCCCGTGCGGTGGCCGCCCGTACCGCGACAGCCAGCGTTCGGTCAGCCAGCGGGCTGCCAGCCGCCGCAGCCGCGCCGACTTCGCCGGGGAGACCGCGGCCATCGGATGCTCGAACATCCCGGCCCTGCCCGTGCGCCGGGTCTTGACCTCGCAGATCACCAGCGCGTCGCGGTCCCGCGCCACGATGTCCAGCTCGCCTTCGACGCAGCGCCAGTTACGCTCCAGCACCACCATTCCGGCCTCGCGCAGCCGCCGTGCTGCCACGTCCTCGCCGTACCGGCCGAGTGCTTTACGGGCGCTCATCCGCACCACCTCCGGTCACCGACTGTGACGGCAACCGTGGCGGCTGAAGGATCATGACGAATTTCCGGGGACAACTCACCGGATGTGGACAGCGCCGTCACCCGCGCGGGTGACGGCTCAGCTCTTGAAGCCGGAGCCCTCCGGCAGATCGAGTTCGCTCTTGTTGAGCTCCTCGATGTTCACGTCCTTGAAGGTCAGCACGCGCACCTGCTTGACGAAGCGGGCGGGCCGGTACATGTCCCACACCCACGCGTCGGCCATCGAGACCTCGAAGAAGACCTCACCCTGCACCGAGTGCACCTGCATCTCGTAATCGTTGGTGAGGTAGAAGCGCCGCTCGGTTTCGATCACGTACTTGAAGAGGCCGACGACATCCCGGTACTCGCGGTAGAGCTTCAGCTCCATCTCGGTCTCGTACTTTTCGAGATCCTCGGCGCTCATGGCGTGTTCCCCTTCAGCCGTGCGTCCTCCTATTGTGCGTCAGCCGCGAGTGCCCCGTCCGGCCCGGCGCGCGATCGGCCCGTAGGCCGCGCCGCCCAGGATCAGCACCGCGCCCCCGGCGATCGCGGCGCCCAGCGGCTGGAGCGGCCCCGGATCCGAGGTACCGCCCGGCAGGGCCGCGAACCCCGCGGGTCGCTCCAGCATCGTCAGGCCGCTCATGGGCCAGGCGATGGCATCCACCCGCGCGTTCACGGCGGAGCGCGGCACCGCGCCGTCGTCGCCGTCCTCCATGTGGACCCGGGAGTCGAGGGAGTCCATCCGGTGGTCGCCGAGCAGGAAGAGCTTGCCCCGGGACACGGTCGTCGACTTGAACGGGGGCTGGGAGTCCGGTCCGGTGTTCTTCAGGTACGGCTCGTCGATCACCTCGCCGTTGACGGACAGCCTGCCCTGCTTGTCGCAGCAGTCGACCTTGTCCCCGCCGACTCCCACGACCCGCTTGACCATCGGCTCCGAGCCCCAGAGGGCGGACTGGAAGACGACGACGTCCCCGCGCCGCACCTCGTCGCCGGATATCCGTTCCGCCAGCACCCGGTCCCCCGCCTTCACGGTCGGGTCCATCGACTGCGTCGGCACGGTGTAGGGCTGATACAGCACGGCGCCCCAGACGAAGGCTCCCAGGAAGAGGACACTGCCCACCGCCACGGCCAGCCCCGACAGCGCGTTCCCGAGGCGGCCGTGCGTTGTGCCCGTACGTCCAGCTTTGCCCATGCCCGCACTCCCGGTCAGCTCGCCGCATTGATCTGGGCGCACCTTACCCGTGGTACGAGTCCCTCGATACGGCCGGTCAGTCCTTGATCGCCGGCTCGTTGATCACGTCATGGAGCAGGCGCCTGCGCCGCCGCAGCAATACGAGCGGCACGGCTCCCGCGAGGCCCAGCGCCGCCGGGGCTCCCTCCGCCATCTTCGCCGCCAGGCCCTTCTGGCCGAAGGTGTCCGGCTCCGGCAGCGTCGACCACCGGGTGAGCGGCCAGGCCACCACGATGGCGCGACCGACGACCTGATCCGTCGGAACGGTGCCGCCGCCCTTGAGCTTCTGGTGGAAGCGCGAGTCGAGTGAGTCCTGACGGTGGTCACCCATCACCCACAGCCGACCCTCGGGCACCTTGACGGGACCGAAGGGCTTGTCGTCGCAGGCGGTGTTCCCGGGGAAGATGTAGGGCTCGTCCAGCGCCTTGCCGTTGACCTTGACCGAACCGCCCCGCTCGCACCGCACCGTGTCGCCGCCGACGGCGATGACCCGCTTGATCAGGTCCTGCTCCTCTGCCGACGGCATCAGGCCGACGAAGCTGAGCGCCTGCTGCACGGCGCCGCCGACGCCGGTGGGCTGGGGTACCGGCGACTCGCTCAGCCAGCCGCCCGGGTCGTGGAAGACCACGACCTCACCGCGCTCCGGCTCGGAACCGAACCACGGCGTCAGCTTGTCGACCAGCACCCGGTCGCCGACCTGGAGGGTGTTCTGCATCGAATTGGACGGGATCGAGAACGCCTGGACGAGGAATGTCTTGATCAGCAGCGCCAGGACCAGCGCGATGCCGATCAGCAGGGGCAGCTCTTTCCAGAAGGAACGCTGCTTCCCCGTTTGCCGCTTCTCGTCACTCCTGGCGTGGTTCTTCGCACCAGCGCTCACGCTGCTGTCACTGCCTCTCTCCGCGGTCGGCGGCGCATCGCGCGCCGCAGTCTGTACGTCGGGCCCGGGAACGGGTGCGTCAGGGCGCTTGCCCTCCGCTCCACCGTCGCCCTCGCCGTCGCCGGAACCGGAACGAGCGCCGACCGCCAGGTCCCCCACTGTCTCTCCTCACACTCCGCTGCCGCCTGCCCGACAATCGGGACAGGCCCGCCACTCCCATAACGAGCGGAAGTTCCGCAGGGCTCGGCAGTTGCACCACTCGATTATTCCCGTCAACGGGTGCCGCGGTCGTGGCACCTCGCGCGTCCGGAACCGACGCATAGGCTCCGGAGTCCTCCAACTGCCGCCAGTGGCCGAACGGCCACGCGATGACCATCGCGCGCCCCACCACCTTGTCCTCGGGGACGGTGCCCGTGCCCGGGTCCCGCAAGTGGAACCGGGAGTCGGCGGAATTGGCCCGGTGGTCGCCCATGACGAAGACGCGCCCGACCGGCACCGACACATCGAACTTCATCTGGGAGGGCTTGTTGCCGGGGTGCAGGTACGGCTCCTTGAGCGGTGTGCCGTTCACCGTCACCCTGCCCTGCGGGTCACAGCACTTGACCTTGTCGCCGCCTACTCCGACGACCCGTTTGATCAGATCCTGCTCGTCGTCCGAGGGCAGCAGTCCGATGAAGGTCATGAACTCCTTGCCCTGCTTGATCCCCACCGGGTCGTCGTCCCGCTGGGTTTCCTCCCGGTCCAGCCAGCCGCCGGGATCCTTGAAGACCACCACGTCACCGCGCTCGGGCTTGGTGCCGAACCACGGCGTCAGCTTGTCGACCAGCACCCGGTCACCGATCTGGATCGTCTGCTCCATCGAACCGGACGGAATCACGAACGCCTGCACGAGAAAGGTCTTGAGCACCAGGGCGATGAACAGCGCCACACCGATCAGGATCGGTATCTCTTTCGTCGCCGAAAGCCTTCTGCGCCGCTTGACCCGCTTCGCGGCGCGCCGCCGCGCGGCTCGTCCGCCGGTCGGCGGCCGGGGCTCGGTCGGCGTCGGGGGCGCGTCGCCCATATCGTCGGGCACCACCACGGGGCGTCCGAGCCGCATGGTCTCGCCGCTCGCTTCTCCGGCCGGGGGGCGTCCGAGCCGCATGGTCTCGCCGCTCGCTTCTCCGGCCGGCCCGGCCGGCGGGCCCACATAGTCGAACGGCTCGCTGTAGCCGTAGTCACGGGGGTATCCCGAACGGCCGTCGCCGTAGTCGTCGCGGTCGTTGGCGACGCCGTAGTCGTATCGCCCGCCGGGGCGCTGCGGGCGGCCGTTTCCGCCCCCCTGCCACTGCTGCCCGGGGTCGTGCCCGTGGACCGGACCGCCGCGGTCAGCCATGGGTACCCGCCTCTGCGCCATGCACCGGCCCCCAGTGCCGCACCGGCCAGCCGATCACGTCCGCGCGGCCGATCACCCGGGCCACGGGTACGGTGCCGCCGCCGGGATCACCGAGATGGTCCCGCGAGTCGCTGGAATCGGAACGGTGATCCCCCATCACCCACAGCCGCCCTTGCGGTACTTCGACATCGAACGGCACGACTGACGGGTCGTCACCGTGACGCAGATAACCTTCGTCCAGCGGTGCACCGTTCACCTCGATCCTCCCGCGCTTGTCGCAGCAGCGGACCCGGTCCCCGCCGACGCCGATCACACGCTTGACGTAGTCCGTCTCCGGCGGTCTCACCAGGCCGACTGCCGAACCGGCCGCACGCAGCAGACCGGTCACCGGATTCTCGTCCGCCCCCTCCTCGCCCCTGAATGAACCTGTGCCGTCGAACACCACAACGTCTCCGCGCGCCGGAGAGTTGCCGAAACGGTAGGCCAGTTTGTTCACCAGCACACGGTCGCCGACTTCCAGGGTGGGGGTCATCGAAGCGGACGGGATCAGAAAAGGCTGCCCGACGAAGGCGCTGACCAGCAAGAGGACGATGAGCAGCGACGTGGCACCCAGACACAAGCGAGCGGAGCACGACCGGCTGCTCCGCCCCGCCGTGACGGGGCCGGAGGAGCTGTCGCGCTCCGCGTCGTCCTGCTGCTGTACGTCGGCGTCCATCGGGCCGGAATCCTCACCTTCGCCCATCGGACGCCCGGCGGCGAGATCAGTTCTCGCGCTTCTCCTTGATCTTGGCGGCCTTGCCGCGGAGCTGGCGCAGGTAGTAGAGCTTGGCGCGGCGGACGTCACCGCGGGTCACGACCTCGATCTTCTCCACGATCGGGGTGTGCACCGGGAAGGTGCGCTCGACGCCGACGCCGAAGCTGACCTTGCGGACGGTGAAGGTCTCTCGTACGCCGCCGCCCTGACGCCGGATGACGACGCCCTTGAACTGCTGGACACGGGAGCGGCTGCCCTCGATGACACGCACGTGGACGTTGACCGTGTCGCCCGGGCGGAAGGCCGGGACGTTGTCGCGCAGCGACGCGGCGTCGAGGTTTTCCAGAAGCTGAGACATGCCGTCTGCTTTCCTCGCCGATGCCACAGGTCATCAGCGGAATGATCGTGATGCTGACTTGGGGAGCCGCCACTTCCGTACGGGCGTCGGTCCCCCTGTGGCAGGGTCGCGCGCCGGACGTGGAGCAGCGGCCTATTCTTCCACGTGCTCCCCGGTCGGCCAAAATCGGCCGTCCGCTCCCGGCCGCCATCCCAGCCCTTCGAGCGTCGCGCGGTCGTGCTTGTCCAGCGCCGCCGGGTCGCAGCGGGCGATGAGGTCGGGGCGGTTGGCGCTCGTCCGGGCGAGGGCCTGATCCCGGCGCCAGCGGGCGATCCGGCCGTGGTGGCCGCTGAGCAGCACGTCCGGAATGCCACGGGAACGCCACTCCGGCGGCTTGGTGTAGACGGGGCCCTCGAGCAGGTCCGCCATCGCTCCCGGCGCGAAGGAGTCGTCACGGTGGGACTCGGCGTTGCCCAGCACTCCGGGCAGCAGCCGTGCGACGGCCTCCACCATGACCAGTACGGGCGCCTCGCCGCCGGCCAGCACGTAGTCCCCGATCGAGACTTCGCGCACGTCCAGCCGCTCGGCGTACTCCTCGATGACACGGCGGTCGATGCCCTCGTACCGCGCCGGCGTGAAGACGAGCCATGGCCTGACCGAGAGTTCGACGGCCAGCTCCTGGCTGAAGGGACGGCCGCTGGGGGTGGGTACGACCAGGGTCGGCACGTCCGCCGCGGACTCCCCTTCCGGCTGCGTTCCGGGCGCCCCGATGATCTCGTCCAGCGCCTCGCCCCACGGCTCGGGCTTCATCACCATGCCGGGGCCGCCGCCGTACGGGGTGTCGTCGACGGTGTGGTGCCTGTCGTGGGTCCACTCGCGCAGATCGTGCACCCGGACGTCGAGCTGTCCGCGGGCGCGGGCCTTGCCGACCAGGGAGACGTTCAGGGGCTCCAGGTACTCCGGGAAGATGGTGACGACGTCGATCCTCACCGGGCGCCGTCCCCGGTCTCCTCCTCCGGGCCGGTGTCCGGAGGAGGCTCGGAGAGCAGCCCTGGTGGCGGGTCGATGACGATCCGCTGGGCCGTCAGATCGACCTCGGGCACGATCTCGGTCACGAAGGGGATCAGCGCCTCACCGCCGTCCGGCAGCCTGACCACGAGCAGGTCCTGCCCCGGCGGGTGCGCCACCTCCCCGACCCGTCCGACCGGTGCCCCCTCGCGGGTCACCACCTCGAGGTCGACCAGCTGGTGGTCGTAGAACTCCTCGGGGTCCTCCGGCTGCTCGTCCGGGTCGATCTCGGCGATGAGAAGCGTGTTGCGCAGCGCCTCAGCCGCACCGCGGTCCCCTACCCCCTCGAAGCGCAGCAGCAGCCGGCCACTGTGCACCCGGCCGTGCTCGATGGTGAGCGGTACGGGCAGGGGCGGGTCGGTGGCGAGCACGGCGCCGGGCACGAGCCTCAGCTCCGGCTCGTCCGTGCGGACCTCTACCGTGACCTCGCCCTTGATGCCGTGGGCGCGGCCGATACGTGCGACGACTAGCTGCACTGTCCTTCTCCGAGCTCGGGGTGCCGGTACTGCGTCCGGGCGGCACACGTAC
>NZ_JBOHCV010000453.1:0-6301 GCF_050698815.1 Streptomyces sp. | reverse complement strand
CAGCGGGGCGCCGTGCGGGTCGAAGCCGTAGCGGGCGAGCACGCCGGGCAGATAGCCCGGCGCGGTCCCGGGCGTGTAGTACGGGGCCAGCGGCGGGAGCCGGTCCCGCGTGGCCAGCCGCGCGACCCGCTCACGGGCCGTGTCGAAGGCGTTCGCGTACCGCCCGTCGGGCAGCACACCCTGCCGCGCGGTCCACTCCGGCGTGGCCTGCGGCAGCAGTCCGGCGTCGAGCTGGTCCCAGGAAGCCAGGCACCCGGATCCGAGGAAGTGGTGGTTGCCCAGCGCCTCCCGCACACCCAGATCGGTCAGTACGGCCGTCGGGATCGCCCGGTGCAGGGACTCCAGCGCGGCGGTGGAGCTGACGGTGACCAGCAGGTCGGTACGGTCCAGGACCTCGCCCATGTGCCCGTAGACCAGGCGGCAGTTGGCGGGCAGACCGCCGGGCAGCCGGCCGGCGAGCTTCTGGTAGGGCTGTTCCTCGATGTGCGTGGTGTGCTCGCCCGGCCTGCTGCGGAGCTTGATGAGGACCTCGCGGCCGGGGTGCGCCCGGGCGTGCGCGACGGCGCGGCGCAGCAGGTACGCGCGGTCGGCGCGGCCGGCCGGTACGGACGGCTGGGCGGCGAAGACGACCGTGAACGGCTGTCCGTCGCGCGGGCCTTGATAGGGGGCGCCGTCCAGGAAGGGGAGCGCGACCTCGGTGACCGAGTCGTCGTCGGCACCGACTCCGGCGTAGACGGCGCGGAAACGTTCGGCGTCGTAGCGGGAGTTGGCGAGGACGAGGTCCGCACCGTGCCGCAGCAGCAGCCCGTCGGCGAGCTTCTCGTAGACGACGCCGACGTAGCCCGTGACGACGACGGGGCGGCGTCGGGACCCGGCGGCGCCTTCGGACCCGGCGGCCGCCCGGGCCATGCCGTGCAGCATCGCCTGCACCGCGCCGCCGACGCAGGCCAGCACCACCACGTCGTACGGACGGCGACCGCCGGCGGCCCCCGCGCCCTCCGCCGCGCCCACGGCCTCCTGTACGAACCGCACGCCGCTCGTCTCGTTCAGCGAGTCCACCGCGACACCGACCTCGGCGAGCTGCCGGGGGGTCGGGGTCGCGCGGCCGCGCAGCAGCAGTCCGTCGATCCGGGCGCCGGGGACGAGGCGGCGCGCGGTGAGCGCGCCCCATTTCCAGCGCGTGTCGGAATCGGCGAGCACCGCCACCCGCGGTGCGGCGGCGGAATCCGCGGTTCCCAGGGTTTCCGGGGAAACCTGGGCCCCCTGGGATTCAGTGGAAGAGATACGTGAGGGCACGTCCCCGACGTTAGAAAGCGATTCCGGAGACCGGCCCAACGCAAATACAACAGACGGTTAACAGCGCGCCGCCGAACAGCTAACCGAGCGGCCCCACAGTCGCGTTAACCATCCCGCCACACGCCGTTCACCAACGCGTACGTCCCAGGTCACGACAAGGGCCGGGGGGCGCCCCTAAAGTCTGCCGGGTGGTTAAGCTCTCCGTCATCGTGCCGTTCTACAACGTGCAGACATACGCCCCGGACACCCTGCGAAGTCTCCGTGCGAACGCACGGGACGATTTCGAATTCATTCTGGTCGACGACTGCTCGACCGATGGTACTCCAGAGATTCTCACGGATGCCGAACGGGAACTCCCGGGTGCCGTCCTTCGCCGGCATGAACAGAACGGCGGTCTCGCCACCGCCCGCAACACCGGCCTGGACGCGGCCAGCGGTGAATACGTGACCTTCCTCGACGGCGACGACTGGCTGGCCCCGGGGTACTACCCGCGGCTGCTCGCCGCCATCGAGCGGCTGGGCTGCGACTTCGTGCGCACCGACCACGTCCAGTGCACGGCGCGCGCCCGTACGGTCGCCCGCGTCCCGCACGGCCGCCGCGGCGTGGTCATGGACCCGCGCGACGCGATCCTGCCCGCCGACCGCACCACCTCCGTCGACTACGCCTACGCGTGGGCGGGCATCTACCACCGCAGACTCCTCGACGACGGGCTGCTGCACTTCCGGCACGGGCTGCGCACCGCCGAGGACCGGCCGTGGATCTGGCGGCTGCACCGCGAAGCCGACTCCTTCGCCACCCTCGGGCTGCTGGGCGTCTTCTACCGGCGCGGCGTCGCCTCCTCGCTCACCCAGATCGGTGATGTGCGCCAGCTCGACTTCCTCCGCGCCTTCGACCAGGTCATCGACGAGACCGCCCGGGACCGGGACGCGGAGACGTTGCTGCCGAAGGCCGTACGCACCTACTGCGCGATCATTTCCCACCACCTGACCAGCGGAAGGTTCGAACCGCAAGTGGCCCGCAAGCTCCGCTCGTTGAGCGCCGCCGCACTCAAGCGGCTCCCCGCAGGCGTCCTGACGGACGCACTGGACTCCATGGACGCCGAGCGCGCGTCCCGGCTGCGCCGGCTGCGCCGCCGGTCCGCTCCGCTCGCCGGGGAGGCGGCGTGAGCGAGCCGACGCGTACGCAGATCTTCTTCGCCTCCACCCTGTACGGCGCCGCCACCCTCGCCGCCGCACTGGACGCCGGCCACTTCCCGGAGGCCGACCGGCGGCTGCTGCTGGTCAGCAACAACGCCCAGACCCCCGAGACGTCCCCGGCCCTGGACTCCATGCCGGGGTTCGAGCGGCTGCGCGGTCGCTTCGACGGCGTGCTGTCCTGGAACGAGGCCATCCGGCCCTTCCACCCCGGCGGCTGGTCGCCGCGCTCGGACGACGCGCCGATGTGGGAGCGGTACGCGCGGCTGCTGTGGGGCCTCGGCGACGACGAGGTGGAACTCGTCGTCGAATCCATCCAGGTCGAACCCGCCCTCGCCGTCGCCCGCTTGTTCCCCGACGCACCGATCGACGTCTACGCCGACGGCCTGATGAGCTACGGCCCCACCCGCAACAAGCTCGATCCGCTGATCGGTTCCCGGGTACGGCGGCTGCTCCACCTCGACCTGCTGCCGGGCCTGGAGCCGCTGCTGCTCACGGAGTTCGGCGTGCCGGGCGAGGTGGTGTCCACCGACGCGTTCACCTCCGTCCTGGCCGAACTCGCCCAGGACGTACCGCCGAGCGTCGACTCGGCACCGCAGGGGGCGGCGCTGCTGCTGGGGCAGTATCTCTCCGCGCTGGACATCCTCACCGCCGAGGAGGAGGAGCGGCTGCATGTGCGGATGCTGCGCGGCGCGGCCGAACTCGGCCACCGCAACGTCGTGTTCAAGCCGCACCCCGTCGCGCCGGCGCGGTTCTCGCGCGCGCTGGAGAAAGAGGCCGGGGAACTCGGCGTCGAGCTGCGGGTGCTGACCGCGCCGGTGCTGGCGGAGGTGCTCTACGAGCGGATGCGGCCGTCCCTCGTGGTCGGCTGCTTCTCCACCGCCCTGCTGACGGCGGCCTCCTTCTACGGGCTGCGGGTCGCCCGTACCGGCACGGAACTGCTGCTGGAGCGGATAGTGCCCTACCAGAACAGCAACCGGATACCGGTCACGCTCGTCGACGCGCTGCTGCCGGACATCGCCGACGCGTCCGCGGTCGGCGCCTGGAGCGTGCCGGACGCGCGGCACGTGGAAAGTGAACTGACCGGCCTGGTACGGGCGGTGGGTTTCTGCATGCAGGCGCAGATCCATCCGGGGCTGCGCACGGACGCGGAGCGCTATCTGGCCGGGCACCTCGACGCCCGTACCCGCCTCTACTTCAAGCGCCGCCGCCTCACCTCGCTGGCCCTGCCGGGCGCCGTGCCGCGGCAGCTGGCCTTCGTGCCGCGCAACCGTACGGTGCGCAGGGTCGCCCGCCGCGCACGGGCACTGAAGCGGGCCGCGCTCGGCTGAACCCTGAACGGCGTGAAACGGCGAACGTCAACGGGCCTGCCGCCGCAGGCCCGTTGACGTCGGTACAGGTGCGCGACGGCGCTACGGCGCCACGGCGCTACGGGCCGCTCGCGGACCGCTCACGGAGAGCGGCGAGGGCCAGTTCGGTGACAGCGCCGCGGTCCGCGACCACGGACACGGCGGCCCCCTTCTCGTCAGGCTGCAGCGGCTCCAGGGTGGCGAACTGCGACTCCAGCAGGGCGGGGGGCATGAAGTGGTCCTGGCGCCGCCCCATCCGCTCGGCGATCAGTGCGCGGTCGCCGGTGAGGTGGAGGAAGAAGACGTGCGGCGCGGCGCTGCGCAGCCGGTCGCGGTAGGCACGCTTGAGCGCGGAGCAGCTGACCACGCCGCCCAGCCCGGTTCTGCCGCGCGCCCAGTCCCCGATGGCGTCGAGCCAGGGCGCCCGGTCGGTGTCGTCCAGCGGCGTGCCGGCGGTCATCTTCGCGACGTTCGCCGGCGGGTGGAAGGCGTCCGCCTCCGCGTACGGCACCTCCAGCGCCTCGGCGAGGAGAGACCCCACCGTGGTCTTGCCGGTACCGGCCACCCCCATGACGATGACGACGTCAGCGGCAGCCCTCATCACACACCTCGCTGTCCTCAGCTGTCCTCTTCAGACCCGCCCGCCGGGCGGGCCAGGCACACTCAACCTCATTACGTCACACGTATTCAATAGCTCGTCACTTATTGGTCATACTTAATATTCGTGACGGTGACCACGTACGCTGACCCTTCCGAGGCGGAGACCAGGCAGAGACCGGCCGGAGACGACACGGGAGGGCCATGACCAGCCAGGCGGACGGCCGCGGGCGAGGGCGAGGGCTGCACGCACACCTGCTCGACTCACTCGGGCCCGCGATCACCGCGGGCGGGTTTCCGCCGGGCACGGTCCTGCTCACCGACGAGCTCGCAGAACGGTACGAGGTCTCCCGCACCGTGGTCCGCGAGGCGGTGCGGGTGCTGGAGTCCATGCATCTGGTGGAGTCGCGGCGCCGGGTGGGCGTGACCGTACTGCCCACCGAGCAGTGGAACGTCTACGACCCGCAGGTGATCACCTGGCGGCTCGCGGGGTCGGACCGGCCACGCCAGCTGCGGTCGCTGACCGTCCTGCGGTCGGCGGTCGAACCGGTCGCCGCCCGCCTCGCGGCCGAGCTGGCCACCCCCGAGGAGTGCGCGGAGCTGACCGAGCACGCCCTCGACATGGTGCGCACCTCACGCGGTGAGCAGCTCCCGAACTACCTCGTGCACGACATGGCCTTCCACCGGACCGTGCTCCGGGCCTCGCGCAACGAGATGTTCGCGCGGCTCGGCGACGTCGTCGCCGCGGTGCTCACCGGGCGCACCGAGCACGAGGTGATGTTCCGCGACCCGCGCCAGGAGGCGGTCACGATGCACGTACAGGTCGCCGCGGCCGTACGGGAACGGGACGGCGCGACCGCGGAGCGGATCATGCGGACCATCGCCGAGGACGCCTTGGCCGAACTGGACGTCCTCGCGCCGTAGCGGGCTCGGCGGGCCTGGCGGGCCCGGTGGGCTACGCTGGCCAGCGTTCGAACCAGCGCTGGTCCGCCTCCAGTTGGGCGGCCAGGGAGACCAGCAGCGGCTCGCTGCCGGCCGGGCCGAGCAGCTGGGCGCCCAGCGGGAGGCCCGCGTCGGTGAAGCCCGCGGGGACGTTGACGCCGGGCCAGCCCAGCACGTTCCACGGCCACGCGTACGGGCAGTGGGCGATCACCCTCTGGTCCGTCTGCCAGCCCGAGAGGCCGGCCAGCTCGCCGATCCGCGGGGGCGGCGTCGCCGTCGTCGGGGCGAGCACGACGTCGAAGCGGCGGAAGATCCGCCCGACCCGCCGCCGCAATGGCACCTCGGCGGCGCGGGCCGCGCGCAGCACCGGACCGCCCAGCAGCCGCCCGGCCCGGGCGACGCCCTGGGTGCGGGGGTCCAGCAGCGTGGGATCGGGAGTGCGCCCGCTCCACTCCCGCACACCGGCCGTCGCCCGGGGCAGGAAGGTGAGTCCGATCGGCCCGTAGTGCGGGTCGGCCTCCTCGACCTCGTGTCCGAGGGCCGCCAGCCGCTCCGCGAGCGCGGTGACGGCCGCCCGTACCACCGGGTCGAGCTGCTTGCGCGTCGCGGTGAAGGGGGCCTTGGTGGACAGCGCGACGCGCAGCCGCCCCGGGTCCCGGCCGACCGCCGACCGTACGTCCACGGGCGGCGGCCGGTGCAGATCGCCGTCCACGTTCCCGGCGGCCACGTCCAGCAGCAGGGCCGCGTCCTCGACGCTGCGGGCGAGCGGACCGAAGACGGTGAGCCCGTTCCAGGATTCCCGGTCCGGCAGGGTCGAGATCCTGCCGCGCTGCGGCTTGATGCCGACCAGATGACTCCAGGCTGACGGGATACGGATGGACCCCGCACCGTCCGACCCCAGCGCTCCCGCCACCAGCCCGGCGG
>NZ_JBOHCV010000452.1:0-3766 GCF_050698815.1 Streptomyces sp. | reverse complement strand
GCAGCAGGACGCCTACGCCTACCAGCAGCCGCAGCACTACGAGTACTACGGCCAGCAGGACCCGTACGCCTACCAGCACGTGCAGCAGCAGGCGCACCAGCACGTGCAGCAGCAGGCGCACCAGCAGGGGCAGCAGCAGGCGCAGCAGCCCTACGCCGGGCAGTACGCCGACCCCTACGCCCAGCAGCAGCTCGACGAGACGAGCTTCTTCGACACGAGCATGATCGACCTCGACCAGGTCCGTCAGTACGAGGAGCAGTACGAAGCGCGCCACGGACAGGGGTACGGGCAGGGGTACGGCCAGGGCGGCTGAGGCTCGATTGGGCCCCGGGCGGGCGGTCCAGTATCCTTGCTCTTCGGTCACGCGTACCCCGGCGATGACCGCAGCCCGGATCTCAGGAGCCGGGCGGCGAAAAGCACCGTAGAAAGCAGGAAGCCCTGAACCCCCGCCTCGACCCCCGCGCTCCTCTCGTGTTCGACACACGGGAACTGGGGCGGCGTCCTGGCCTGATGAAGCGGCTCTCCCGCACGGTGAAGTCTCCTGGTGATCTCGGCGTCGAGGTCATCGGGGTGCCGGACGACGCGACGATCGAGCTCGACCTCCGTCTGGAGTCGGTCATGGAGGGTGTGCTTGTCACAGGCACCGGCCGTGCGCCGCTCAAGGGGGAGTGCGTAAGGTGTCTGGAGCCGCTGGAGCAGGAATGCCTGGCGGACTTCCAGGAGCTGTTCTCCTACCCCGACGCCGACGACCGGAGCCGCACGCGTGCGGACACCGGCGACGACGCCGAGGAGGAGGGCACCCCCTCGCTCGAGGACGATTACTTCGACCTCGAGCCGATGCTGCGGGACGCGGTGGTGCTGGCACTGCCGCTGCAGCCGGTGTGCCAGGACGACTGTCCAGGACTGTGCCCCGAGTGCGGAGCACGCCTGGCGGACGACCCGGAGCACGATCACGAAGACGCCGTCGACATCCGTTGGGCGGCACTGCAGGGACTCGCCGACACCATGCAGGACGGCGAGAAGGACGTGCCCCGCGATGCCGGGGCTGACGAGGAGAAGTAGCCGTGGCCGTTCCGAAGCGGAAGATGTCGCGCAGCAACACGCGCCACCGCCGGTCGCAGTGGAAGGCTGCGGTCCCGACCCTGGTGAAGTGCGAGCGCTGCCAGGAGCCGAAGCTGCAGCACATCGCGTGCCCGAGCTGCGGCACCTACAACAAGCGACAGGTCCTCGAGGTCTGATCGGCTGGTGACAGGCTTCATGACAGACGCCCACACCCCGGGCAGCGCTCACCGTCGCGACGGAGGCGAACCGGCGGCATCGGCGGCGGATCTGGTGGATGCGGCCTCGTCCCACACGCTTCTGGAAGGGCGGCTCGGGTACGTACTCGAGTCCGCCCTTCTGGTGCGTGCGCTGACGCACCGCTCGTACGCGTACGAGAACGGCGGGCTGCCGACCAACGAGCGCCTCGAATTCCTCGGCGACTCGGTCCTCGGCCTGGTCGTCACCGACACGCTCTACCGCATACACCCCGATCTGCCGGAAGGCCAGCTCGCGAAGCTGCGCGCCGCGGTGGTCAACTCGCGTGCCCTGGCCAGGGTCGCGCGCGGCCTGGACCTGGGCGCCTTCGTCCGGCTCGGGCGGGGCGAGGAGGGCACCGGCGGCCGGGACAAGGCGTCGATTCTCGCCGACACCCTGGAAGCCGTGATCGGCGCCGTCTACCTCGACCAGGGCCTCGACGCGGCCGGCGAATTCATCCACCGGCTCTTCGACCCCCTGATCGAGCAGTCCTCGAACCTCGGGGCGGGCCTGGACTGGAAGACGAGCCTCCAGGAACTCACCGCCTCGGAGGGTCTCGGCGTACCGGAGTACGCGGTGACCGAGACCGGACCCGACCACGAGAAGGTCTTCACGGCTGCCGCCCGCGTCGGTGGTGTCGCGTACGGCACCGGCACCGGCCGCAGCAAGAAGGAAGCGGAACAGGAGGCCGCGGAGACCGCCTGGCGGGCGATCCGCGCGGCGTCGGAGCAGTCCCAGGCAGCCGCCGAGTCGCCCGACGGCTCCCCGGCCGGCGCCAAGGCTCCCTAGTCGGGCCTTGCCTGGCGCCTGACTCCCGCATCCGCCCCCACGGGCCCGCGGGGGCGCCACTCTTCCGAGGAGAAGCCGTGCCCGAGCTGCCCGAGGTCGAAGTGGTGCGCCGCGGGCTGGAGCGCTGGGCCGGCGGCCGTACGGTCGCCGGGGCCCAGGTGCTGCACCCGCGCGCCGTGCGGCGCCACGTGGCGGGTGCGGCCGACTTCGAAGCCCGGCTGCGGGGACGGCGGTTCGGCCCGGCACGCCGCCGGGGAAAGTACCTGTGGCTGCCTCTCGACGGCGGCGACTCCCTCGTCGCACACCTCGGTATGAGCGGACAGCTCCGCATCCAGCCGGCCGGCACGGCGGACGAGAAGCACCTGCGGGTCCGGATCACCTTCGAGGATCCGGCGGCCGGCGAGCTCCGCTTCGTCGACCAGCGCACCTTCGGCGGTCTGTCGCTGCATCCGGATGCCGCGGACACGGACTGTGCGATCCCCGACGTGCTCGCGCACATCGCCCGCGATCCGCTCGACCCCGCCTTCGACGAGGCGGCCTTCCACGCCGCGCTGCGCCGCAGCCGTACCACGCTCAAGCGGGCGCTGCTGGACCAGTCACTGATCAGCGGGGTCGGCAACATCTACGCCGACGAGGCGCTCTGGCGCGCCAAGCTGCACTACGAACGGCCGACCGCGACCCTGAACCGTCCCCGCACCCTCGAACTCCTGGGCCACATCCGCGACGTCATGCACGCCGCTCTCGCCGAGGGCGGCACCAGCTTCGACAGTCTCTACGTCAACGTCAACGGCGAATCGGGCTACTTCGGCCGCTCCCTGGACGCGTACGGCCGCGAGGACGAGCCCTGCCGCCGCTGCGGCACCCCGATGCGCCGCCGCCCCTGGATGAACCGTTCCAGCTACTACTGTCCACGCTGCCAGCCCCCGCCCCGGCCACGTCGTCAGAAGCCGAAGAAGTGATGCGGCAGCTCTTTGACTTGGGAACATGACAGCGGCCATTAGCCTGACCTGCGGGTTAGCTGTTGGCCGCTGTCGTTATCTGTCACCGTTGGGCTCCCTCGCACGGCCCAGGGACGGCCCGGCCTACTGCTCCGATGCATCCTCATCGGCGAACTCGAATTCCGCGTCTCCGAACTCGACGTCGGTGTCCTGCGTCGTGGCTTCGGCCCAGCGATAGTCCCAAGTCATACGACTGCTGACAGTGGACACGCTGCCGTCCAGCAGCTCCCCCTTGGCTGCCTTGATTGCTGCGCTTACAGCCGACTCGTAGGCGGCCTTCACACGTGGGCCATAGATCTTTCGGTCCCCCATGTCGAATTCGAGCGTGACAGTTAAGACCTTCCGAGTGCTCATCGGTACCCCTCCCTGCGTGACCCCTTTCGGTCACGTCACAGGAGAGACACACCAGCGTCGGCGATGGTTGCGCACAAGGTCGGCGGAGCGGTTTTGGGCTGGAGCTGCTTTGGGGCGAGAGATCATGGCCCCTTACGCTCGCCAGCGGATCGGGCAGCCTCTGCCTGCCCGCGTCTTGCCCGATCGGGGCCATGATCTTAGAGGCTCGCCCCAAAGTGGCTGCCTAAAACCGTGGAGCCGACCGCCCCAACCACAGCGGGTTTCCCTCCTCCATTCCCCGCAGGCGCCGGCGCGCCGCCGGGCGCGGCCAGCCGGGGCGAAGACAGGAG
>NZ_JBOHCV010000451.1:0-8505 GCF_050698815.1 Streptomyces sp. | reverse complement strand
GGCCGGCGACGCCGTGCGTGCCGCGCCTCCGCTGCCGGCGGCGGACCGGCAGCGGCTGCTGGCGGGCACCCACCACGACCCGCACACCCCGCTCGGCGCCCACCTCCAGGACGGCGGCGACGTCTGCTTCCGCGTGCTGCGCCCGTACGCCCGCGCCGTCACCGTCATCGGCGCCGATTCCGGCACCGGCACCGCCGCCGCGCTGCGGGCCGAGCTGCACGATGAGGGGGACGGGTTCTTCGCCGGCGTGGTGCGGCTCAGCGAGATCCCCGAGTACGAGCTGCTGGTGCGGTACGGGGACCGGCCCGGCGACGACGACGTGCGCACCGTGGACCCGTACCGTTTCCCGCCCGCCCTGGGTGAGCTGGATCTGCGGCTGATCGCCGAGGGGCGGCACGAGGAGCTGTGGCAGGCGCTCGGCGCGCGCACCATGACGCGCGCCGGCCACTGCGGCACCCGGTTCACGGTGTGGGCGCCGAACGCCCGCGGGGTGCGCGTCGCCGGTGACTTCAACCACTGGGACGGCACGGCCTGTCCGATGCGCTCGCTCGGCTCGTCCGGGGTGTGGGAGGTGTTCCTGCCGGGCGTCGGCGACGGGGCCCGCTACAAGTTCGAGATCACCGGCCCCGACGGTGTCCGCGTCCTGCACGCCGACCCGATGGCCCGGGCGGCCGAGGTGCCGCCCGCCAACGCCTCCGTCGTGCACACCTCCGCGCACAAGTGGCGCGACGGCGACTGGCTCGACCGCCGGGCCGCCGGGACACCGCACGCCGCGCCGGTGTCGGTGTACGAGCTCCACCTGCCCTCCTGGCGCCCCGGCCTGACGTACCGCCAGCTGGCGGCGCAGCTGCCCGCGTACATCAAGGACCTGGGCTTCACCCACGTGGAGCTGATGCCGTGCGCCGAGCATCCCTTCGGCGGCTCGTGGGGCTACCAGGTCACCGGTTTCTACGCGCCCACCGCGCGGCTCGGCGGCCCCGACGACTTCAAGTACCTGGTCGACGCCCTGCACCAGGCGGGCATCGGGGTGCTCATGGACTGGGTGGCGGCGCACTTCCCCAAGGACGAGTGGGCGCTCGCCCGCTTCGACGGCACGGCGCTGTACGAGCACGCGGACCCGTCCCGTGCCGAGCACCCGGACTGGGGGACGCTGGAGTTCGACCTCGGGCGGCGCGAGGTACGCAACTTCCTGGTCGCGAACGCCGTCTACTGGTGCGAGGAGTACCACATCGACGGCCTCCGCGTGGACGCCGTCGCCTCCATGCTCTACCTCGACTACTCGCGCGCGCCGGGCGAGTGGACCCCCAACGCCCATGGCGGCAACGCGGACCTGGACGCCGTCGCCCTGCTGCGGGAGATGAACGCCACCGTCCATCGCCGCTGCCCGGGCGTGCTCACCGCCGCCGAGGAGTCCACGACCTGGGACGGGGTGACCCGGGCGACCCACCACGTCGGCGAGGGCGGTTTCGGCGGTCTGGGCTTCAGCTTCAAATGGAACATGGGCTGGATGCACGATTCCCTGAACTATCTGGCCAGGGAGCCGGCACACCGCACGTACCACCACGGCGAACTGACGTTCGCGATGGTCTACGCCTACTCCGAGAACTTCATCCTGCCCGTCTCGCACGACGAAGTGGTGCACGGCAAGCGTTCGCTGGTCTCGAAGATGCCCGGTGACTGGTGGCAGCGACGGGCCGGACACCGCGCGTTCCTGGGCTTCATGTGGGCGCATCCGGGCAAGCAACTGCTCTTCATGGGACAGGAGTTCGCCCAGGGCGCGGAGTGGTCGGAGGAGCACGGCCCGGACTGGTGGCTGCTCGATCCCTCCTACTCCGCCGAGCCGGACCACCGCGGCGTACGGGACCTGGTGCGGGACCTGAACGCGGAATACGTGCGCACGCCCGCGCTGTGGCAGCTGGACACGGTGCCGGCGGGCTTCTCCTGGATCGAGGACGGCAGCGACGGCGGCAGCCCGGCGGGCGGCGACGCCGTCTTCGCCTTCGTCCGCTTCGACGCCGACGGCGCCCCGCTGATCGCCGTCAGCAACTTCTCCCCGGTGCCGCGCACCGGCTACCGGCTGGGAGTTCCCGAGGCGGGCGTCAGCTGGCGGGAAGTCCTCAACACCGATGACCTGCGCTACGGCGGCAGCGATGTCCGCAACCGGGAACCGCTGGCCGAGGAGGCGACACCTGCGCACGGCCGCCCCGCCTCCGTCACCGTGACACTGCCGCCGCTGGCGACGGTCTGGCTGCGACCGCACGGCTGACCCGCAGACCGTGCCAGACACCGGAGACTTCGGCAACCGGTGACCGGCACCCGGCACGGTCTGTCAGCAGAAGGAATGAGGAACCGGGAGAAGCCAACCGTCGGAGTTATCTAACGGGTAGTCAGATGATGTACACGCAGAACTGCATTCGACGGACGGGAGACGTACCAAGTGAAGAGCAAGCTCGCCCGGATGGCGGTTGTGGCAACCATGGCCGCTGGTATCAGCATCGCCGGCGCACCCGCCGCCATGGCTGCGGAAGTCGTCATCATCCACGTACACGAAAGCGGGCCGGGGGACGCTGCGGCCAGTTCGGTCAGCGATTCCAAGCACGTTACGCAGCAGACCCTGAACAAGCCGGTCACCACCGGAGACATCAGCACGCTGATCAAGGGCGAGCTGAAGGACAGCCCGATCACCTGGGAAGTCGAGGGCAACGAGCAGGACCAGGGCGACGAGAGCTGAGCCTTCGTCAACCCCCACCCGTCAGCCCACTTCCCCGCATGAGCCGGAGAGCCCGGTGAGCCCCCGTCAGGGCTCACCCGGCTCTCCGGCTTGTGCACCGGCACGTCCGTACGCGCGTACGTACCGGCGTGCTGATTCCGCGTCAGATGTGCGTCTTCGTGCCCGCGGCCTGAGCCGGCACCTTGACGCCCTCGGTGTCACCGGAGCCGTCCGGACCGGCCGCGCCGCCACCACCGCCGTGCTCGTCGTCCAGCATCGACTCCTCGTCGAAGGGCAGCTTCCCTGCCAGCACCTGGCCCATCCGCTCCTTGTCGATCTCCTTGGTCCAGGTGCCGACCAGCACCGTGGCCACCGAGTTGCCCGCGAAGTTGGTGAGGGCGCGGGCCTCGCTCATGAAGCGGTCGATACCGACGATGAGGCCGACGCCGTCGACCAGTTCGGGCCGGTGGGACTGCAGGCCGCCCGCGAGGGTCGCCAGCCCGGCGCCGGTGACGCCCGCCGCGCCCTTGGAGGCGATGATCATGAAGACCAGCAGTGAGATCTGCTCACCGAGCGACAGCGGGTCGCCGGTCGCCTCGGCGATGAACAGCGACGCCATGGTCAGGTAGATGGCCGTGCCGTCGAGGTTGAAGGAGTAGCCGGTGGGCACGGTGATGCCGACCACGGGCTTGCTGACGCCGGCGTGCTCCATCTTCGCGATGAGACGCGGCAGCGCGGACTCCGAGGAGGAGGTCGAGAGGATGAGCAGGAACTCGCGGCCCAGATACCGCAGCAGCGAGAAGATGTTCACGCCCGAGACCATCCTGAGCAGCGCGCCGAGGATGACGAAGACGAAGACCGCGCACGTGATGTAGAAGCCGATCATGATGACCGCGAGCGCCTTCAGCGCGTCCAGTCCGGTCTCGCCGACGACGGCCGCGATCGCGCCGAACGCGCCCACCGGCGCCGCCCACATGATCATGGAGAGCACGCGGAAGACGAGCTTCTGAATGTGCCCGATGCCGCGCAGCACCGGCTCCCCGGCCTTGCCCAGCGCCTGCAGCGCGAAGCCGATGAGCAGGGCGACCAGCAGGGTCTGCAGCACCTCGCCCTCGGTGAAGGCGGAGACCAGCGTGGTCGGGATGATGCCGAGCAGGAACGCGGAGGTTCCCTCGCTGTCGCCCGCCTCGGCCTTTCCGGCCTCCCGTGCGGCGTCGGTCAGGTGCAGGCCGCTGCCCGGATCCAGCATGTTGCCGACGACCAGACCGATGGCGAGGGCGACGGTCGACATCACCATGAAGTAGCCGAGCGCCAGCCCGCCGACGGCGCCGACCTTCGCCGCCTTGCGCACCGACCCGACGCCCAGCACGATCGTGCAGAAGATCACGGGCGAGATCATCATCTTGATCAGATTGACGAAACCGTCGCCGAGCGGCTTCAGCTCCTTCGCCAGATCCGGCGCGACGAGGCCGACGAGCACGCCGAGCGCCACGGCGCCGACCACGGCGATGTAGAGGTAGTGGGTGCGATCCCGCTTCTTCCGCGCGGGTGGTGCCGTCGTCGGCGGCGGTGTCTGCTGGGACACGTCGTACTCCTCGTCTGGGGTGCTGATTCGGAACATCTCACTCCGGGTCCCGGCGACTATGCAACGGGAGGTGATCCCCGTCACGCTTACGTGCATTACGTGCACGGAAACTGCACCAGGCACACTGGCCGCATGCGCACCCCCCGTCCGCCGCGGCGTCCCCGCAGCCTGGCCGGCCAGCTCTTCGCGATGCAGGTCGTGCTGGTGACCGTGCTGGTGACCGGGTGCGCGGTCTTCGCGTACATCACGGACCGCATGCAGGCCGAGGAGTCGGCCCGGCACCGCGCGGGCGCGGCGGCGAAGGCCATCGCCCGCTCCCCGTCCGTACGGGAGGCGATCCGCACCCCGCGGCCGGAGAAGCGGCTGCAGCCGTACGCGGAGCAGGTCCGCCACGACACGGGAGTGACCTTCGTCACCATCATGGACACCCGCGGCATCCGCTGGAGCCACCCGAACCCGGAGCGGATCGGCGGCCGCTTCGTCGGCCACCTCGGGGACGCGGCCAAGGGCCGTACCTTCTACGAGACCTACACCGGCACGCTCGGTCCCTCGGTGCGGGTGGTCACGCCGGTGCGGGACGAGGGCCGGGTGGTGGGCCTGGTCAGCGCGGGCATCGGGGTGGACACCATCACCGAGCAGCTGCGACGGCAGGTGGTGCTGCTGCTCGGTGTCGCGGGCGGCGCGCTGGCGCTGGGCGGGCTCGGCACGTACGTGATCAACGCCCGGCTGCGGCGCCATACTCACGGCATGAACGCGGCCGAGCTGAGCACCATGCACGACTACCACCAGGCCGCGCTGCACGCCGTGCGCGAGGGGCTGCTGATGCTGGACGGGCAGCAGCGGGTGGCGCTGGTCAACGACGGGGCACGGGAGTTGCTGGGCCTGCGGGACACGGCGGACTCCCCGGGCGACGGACAGCGGGTGCTGGGCCGCAGCGTGGCGGAGCTGGGCCTGCCGCCCGCGCTGACGTGCGCGCTGCTCGCCGCCGAGCCACGGGTGGACGAGGTGCATCTGACCGCGGACCGGGTGGTCGTCGTCAACACCTCACCGGTGGCCGGCGGGGACCGCCGCGGCACGGTGGTGACCCTGCGCGACCACACGGAGCTTCAGTCGCTCGCGGGTGAGCTGGACTCCGTACGCGGCTTCGCCGAGGCGCTGCGCTCCCAGGCACACGAGGCGGCGAACCGGCTGCACGCGATGGTCTCGCTGATCGAGCTCGGGCGTACGGAAGCGGCCGTGGAGTTCGCCACGGAGGAGCTGGAGCTGGCGCAGGCGCTCACCGACCAGGTGGTGGCGGCGGTGGCGGAACCGGTGCTGGCGGCCCTGCTGCTGGGCAAGGCGGCCCAGGCGAACGAGCGCGGGGTGGAGCTGACCCTCACCCCCGACAGCCGCCTCGACGACGGGCTGCTCCCGCCCGGACTGGCGCACCGCGACCTGATCACCGTCCTCGGCAACCTGATCGACAACGCTGTCGACGCGGCCGCGCCGCGCATCCCGCACGCCCGCGTCGGCGTCAGCGTGCGCGGTGAGCCGGACGCGGACGGGTACGCCGCGCTGCTCATACGCGTCGCGGACAACGGGCCCGGGATAGCACCGGAGACCGCGCAGACCATCTTCGAGCGCGGCTGGTCCACCAAGCCGGCCCACGGCGGCGCGCGAGGGATCGGTCTGGCGCTCGTCCGGCAGACCGTACGGCGTCACGGCGGCGCCGTCACCGTCGCGGAAGCGGCGGGCGGCGGCGCCGAGTTCAGCGTGCGGCTTCCACTGCGCGAGCACGAGCGTGAGCGGGAACGGGAGAGCCGATGAGCGGCACCCGCCCGCCGCGGCCGGAGCGGCCGATTCAGGTTCTGGTCGTCGAGGACGATCCGGTCGCCGCCGACGCCCACGCGCTCTACGTCTCGCGCGTCCCCGGTTTCGAGGTGGCCGCGATCGCGCACTCGCGGGCGGACGCGGCGCGCGAGCTGGACCGCACGCCCGTCGACCTGATCCTGCTCGACCTCTACCTCCCCGACGGCAGCGGGCTCGCGCTGCTCCGCGCGCTGCGTGCGGGCGGTCACACCACCGACGTCTTCGCGGTGACCTCCGCCCGCGACCTGACCGTCATCCGGGAGGGCGTCTCGCTCGGCGTCGTGCAGCACGTGCTGAAGCCCTTCACCTTCCCGGCCCTGCGCGACCGGCTGCGTCGGTACGCGGAGTTCCGCACTTCCGCGGGGACCGCGAGTGGCGAGGCGGGCAGCCAGGCAGAGGTGGACCGCACGCTGTCGGCGCTGCGGCCGGCGCCCGAACCCGGCACGCTGCCCAAGGGGTTGAGCGCGCCGACCCTCGAGGCGGTCACGCGGGCGCTGCGCAGTGCGGAGGAGAACGGGCTGACGGCGAGCGAGGCGGCGGCGGAGCTGGGGGTCAACAGGATCACCGCGCGGCGCTATCTGGAGCACCTGGTCGAGTCCGGCAGCGCCGCACGCAAGCCGCAGTACGGACAGGTGGGCCGCCCCGAACTGTGCTACCGCTGGCGCGGCTGAGGACGGTTCGCCGACGTCGCGGGCGAATCCGACTCGCCGCGGACTTCCGGGCGATGACGGACGACGCCCGGCAACACCACCTGGGGCGGGCCGCCTTCTGGTCCGTCAGCCGTGACCGGTCTGACCTGCCCTGAACCGGCGGCTCCGATAACAACGTTGTCACGGAGTTGAACTGCGCGGATGCACGGCCATTGACCTGGACACGACGGACGGGCGATTGTACGGACAAAGCAGCCCGACCGCGGCCTGCGGCCCAACGGGCCGAACCGGCCGTGGACCCCAGAGAGGTCAGGCCCGTCATGCCCGTGCGCCCCACCGCTCCGCTGGTCCTCACACTTACCGCCGTCCTCGCCGCGGGCACGCTCACCGCCTGCGGCGGGGGTTCCGGCAGCGACCCGAACACGATCAAGATCGCCTTCCCCAAGGACACGGACAACAAGGTCACCGTCAGGGACGACTTCGTGAAGGACGTGGCCGAGCAGTTCGAGAAGGAGCACAAGGGCAAGAAGGTCAAGATCATCCCGATCCAGGCCTCGCAACAGGACTACTACTCCAAGCTCCAGCAGATGATGCGCTCCCCCAAGACCGCGCCCGATCTGGTCTACGAGGACACCTTCCTCATCAACTCCGACATCAAGAGCGGCTATCTGCGCCCGCTGGACGGCTATCTGAGCAAGTGGCAGGACTGGGACGAGTTCGAGCCGACGGCCAAGACCGCCGCCAAGGCGGAGGACGGCAAGACCTACGGCGTGCCGGACGGCACGGACACCCGCGCGATCTGGTTCAACAAGAAGATCTTCAAGAAGGCCGGTCTGCCCGAGGACTGGAAGCCCAAAACCTGGGACGAGGTGCTCGAGGCGGCCCGTACGATCAAGAAGAAGGCACCCGGCAAGATCCCGCTCAACGTCTTCACCGGAAAGGCCGCCGGCGAGGCCGCGGCCATGCAGGGCTTCGAGATGCTGCTCTACGGCACCGGCTCCGACCCGCTCTACGACGAGAAGTCGAAGAAGTGGGTCAAGGGCAGCCAGGGCTTCAAGGACAGCCTGAAGTTCATCGAGACCGTCTACGGCGACGACTTGGGTCCCGACGTGGACCAGGCGCTCAACCCCAGTATCCAGACCAAGGTCGGCACTGACCTGATCCCGAACGGCGAGCTGGCCATCGCGGTCGACGGCTCCTGGCTCGGCCAGCAGTGGCTCAAGACCGGCGGCAGCCCGTGGCCCGAGTGGGACGAGACCATGGGCATGGCCCCGATGCCGACCCAGGACGGCGCCGCCCCCGGCGAAGTCAGCATGTCCGGCGGCTGGACCTGGTCGATCCCCCAGAAGTCGAAGAACCCCGACCTGGCCTGGGAGATGATCAAGACCCTGCAGGAAAGGAAGAACGCGACCGACTGGTGCGTGCGCGGCGCGCAGATCGCCGTACGCAAGGACGTCGCCGACGACCCGAGGTACCTGGAGTCGATGCCGGGCATCAAGTTCTTCACCGAGCGCGTCGAGCACAGCCAGTACCGCCCGGCACTCCCGGTCTACCCCCAGGTCTCCACCGCGATCACCGAAGCGATGGAGTCGGTGACGACCGGGGACTCGTCGGTCGGCGAAGCGGCCAAGTCCTATGACGAGCAGCTCGGTTCGATCACCAACGGAGCGGTCACGGCAAAGTGAGCGCCGCCGACCTCGCAGCGCCCGTCG
>NZ_JBOHCV010000450.1:0-2481 GCF_050698815.1 Streptomyces sp. | reverse complement strand
CTGGCAGCAGGCGGCCGGGCTGCCGCTCGCCGGACTCACCGCGTACCAGTCGCTGCAGCGGCTCGGCGTCGGCGCGGGCGACACCGTGCTCATCCACGCCGCTTCCGGCGGAGTCGGCTCGCTGGGCACCCAGATCGCCGTCGCACTCGGTGCCCGCGTCATCGGCACCGCGAGCGAACGCAACCACGACTTCCTGCGTGGCCTGGGCGCCGAACCCGTCGCCTACGGCGACGGCCTCGCCGAACGGGTACGGGCGCTGGCACCCGACGGGGTGGACGCCGCGCTCGACTTCATCGGGGACGGCATGGTCGAGGTCTCCCAGCAGGTGCTGAAGAAACCCGAACGGGTGGTGTCCATCGCCGATCACGAAGTGATCGCCAAGGGCGGCAGGTACCTGTTCGTACGACCCGACGCCGCAGGTCTCACCGCGCTCGGTGACCTCGCCGACGAGGGGAAGCTGCACGTCACCGTCGACCGGGCGCTGCCGCTCGCCGAGGCGGCCGAGGCATGGCGGCTGAGCCAGGCGGGACGTACCCGCGGCAAGCTCGTGCTCACCGTGGACTGATCGCGCAGCCGGCCGGAGCGGCCGGAGAGACCTGGTAGGCCCTGGAAGACCTACTGGCCCGCTTCCTGACGGTCGACGTACTCGAAGACGCTGCCGTCGGGATGGCGGGCCACCAGATTGCGCCCGATCGGGGTCGACTTGGGCCCGGCGAGGATCTGAGCACCCACCGCGGTCAGATCCGCGACGGCCTCGTCCACGTCCTTGACGGCCAGCGTCGCCGCGATCTTCCGCAGCACCTCCAGATGCTCCTCGGGCCCGCTCATCAGGAAGAAAGGCCCGACGGCCGCCACCGCGACCGGACCCTGCGCGAAGCGCACCGCCTCGGCGTTCGCCAGCCGTTCGTACACCGGCACCGCGGCATCCAGATCGTCGACGCAGACGCGAAGTGAAGTCCCCAGAATGTCCATGCGCACGAGCCTAGTTGGGTACCCGCGCGGTAGTCAGGCCCGGCATCGGATCTCTCCGTGCGGCACCGCGAACCAGCCGTCCTCGTCCGCTCCCCACTCCCGCCACGCCTGCGCTGCCGCGTGCAGTTGCTCCTCGATGGCGTGCCCGCCGTCCACGGCGGACCGGGCGAAAGAGGAGGCGAGCGTGCGTTCCGCCCACAGCTCGCTCCACCAGACCCGCTCGTCCCCTCCGGCGTAACACCAGGTGCTGGACGAGGCGTTGACCTCGGTGAACCCCGCCTGCCGTGCCCAGACGTGCAGTTGGCGTCCGGCGTCCGGCTCGCCCCCGTTGCCGCGGGCCACGCGGCGGTACAGCTCCCGCCACTCGGTCAGTCCGGGGATCAGCGGATACCAGAACATCGCGTCGTAGTCGCTGTCCCGCGCCGCGACGATCCCGCCCGGGGCACACACGCGGCGCATCTCGCGCAGGGCGCGCACCGGGTCGCCGACGTGCTGGAGGACCTGATGGGCGTGGACGACGTCGAAGGAGTCGTCCTCGTAGCCGAGCGCGTGCACGTCCGCGGTCTCGAACATGACGTTGTCCAGGCCGCGTTCGGCCGCCGTGGCCCGCGCCTGGTCCAGCACGCCCGGCTCGGCGTCCACCCCTGTGACGTGACCTTCCGGTACGAGCGCGGCGAGGTCGGCGGTGATGGTGCCGGGGCCGCACCCGATGTCGAGCACGCGCATGTGCGGCCGCAGATCGCCGAGCAGATACCCGGCGGAGTTGGCGGCGGTGCGCCAGGTGTGCGAGCGCAGCACGGACGGATGGTGGCCGTGCGTGTAGGTGGCGGTCTCTTCCGGCATGACGCCAGGTTACGTGAGCGGTCCACATGGTGAGCAAGTGCCGCTCACCATGTGAGCCACCTCTGAGTAAAGTAGGAACCACACATACTTTGCTGCGCTCATACTTTGCTTCCCGCCTACCTGTGGAGGTGGCCATGGGATTCACCGGCCGCGGTCTCGAGCTGCGCATTCTCGACGGCTGGCTGGACAAGGTTCGCGCACAGAGCAGCGCGAGCAGGGGACAGGCCCTGGTCGTCAAGGGCCGACGGCGGGTGGGCAAGACCCGGCTGGTGCAGGAGCTCTGCGCCCGCTCCGGGGTCCCTTACGTCTTCTTCCAGGCCACCCGCAGCCAGCCCGCGCCGATGGCTCGGCGGGCCTTCTTCGACGTGGTGGCCGAAGCCGATGGTCTGGGAGATCACGGCCACGCCCTGGCGCACGTCACCCCTCCCGAGGACTGGGTACGCACACTGGCGGCGCTGGCCGGATCACTGCCGGACAAGCCCGTGATCGTCGTGCTCGACGAGGTCCCGTGGCTGGCGGAAGCCGATCCCCATTTCGACGCCGCCCTGAAGACCGCCTGGGACATGCACCTGTCGGCCAAGCCGGTGCTGCTCCTGCTGCTGGGCTCGGACCTGGCGATGATGGACCGGCTGACCTCGTACGACCATCCCTTCTACGGGCGGGCCG
>NZ_JBOHCV010000449.1:0-6497 GCF_050698815.1 Streptomyces sp. | reverse complement strand
GCCGGGGCCGAGGTGCTGCACCCGCCGAAACTGTGGCCCGAGTACCACGAGTCGTACTACGGGGCGTTCGTACGCGACCCGGACGGCAACAACGTCGAGGCCGTCTGCCACCGTCCTGAATGATCCGGGACCGGCGCCGCCACGGGTCTGCGAGAGTGGCCGCATGACGAACACACCCGGCCACTCCGCAGCACCCGAGCCCCTCCCCTACGGCACCCCGGACACGCCCCGGGTCGCCGTGCAAGGCGAGGCGAGCCTCGAGTTCGACCCGGAGATCGCCCGGATCGGCGTACAGGTGAGCGCCCGGGGCACGGACAAACGCGAGGCGCTGAACGCGCTGACGCGGCGCAACTCCGAGGTGCTGGAGCTGCTCAAGGGGTACGGCGAGGCGGTGGAGAAGCTGTCGACGGGCGCGTTCTCCGTCTCGCCGGAACTGACGGAGAAGGGCCGGCGGGAGCGCGTACGCACTTATCACGGGCGGGTGCACATCTCGGCGACCGTCGGCGACTTCACCGCGCTCGGCGAGCTGACCACGCGGCTGGCCGACCTGGAGCTGACCCGGGTGGACGGGCCGTGGTGGGCGCTGCGTCCGGACTCCTCGGCGCACCGCTCGGCGCGGCAGCAGGCGGTGCGAGAGGCGGTGACGCGAGCGCGGGAGTACGCGGGTGCACTGGGCGCGGAACTGGTGGCGCTGGTGGAGCTGGCCGATCTGGGCGCGGAGAACAGCGTGCCGCCGCCCCCCGCGCAAGGGATGCGGTCCGCCGGTTACGGGGGGCCGGCCGCACCCGGCGCCGCGGCTCCGGCCCTGGATCTGGAGCCGCAGCGGCAGACGGTGCGGGCACGGGTGAACGCGCGTTTCGTGATGAGCCGCCCCGCACTGTGAAGCACGGTCCCGGGTGCGGAGAGTGAGCAGCGGCGCCCCTGTCGCGCTCATCGGAGCGAGCGTCTGCCCACTTTATTAGTTGTCAATGGCCTTTCCGGCAAAGGGCGTTGAGGAGTCATCGGCGAGCCGTTCTCTACCCATGGGTAAGTCGTAGGCTCGGATTATGCGCCGCGCAAAGATCGTCAGCACTCTGGGTCCCGCCACCGACTCGTACGAGCAGATCAAGGCACTCGTCGACGCCGGGATGGACGTGGCCAGGCTCAATATGAGCCATGGCTCGCACGCCGAGCACGAGGAGCGCTACCACCACGTGCGCAAGGCCGCGGAGGAGGCGGGCCGCAGCGTGGGAGTTCTCGCCGATCTTCAAGGTCCGAAGATTCGGCTCGGGCGTTTCCGTGAGGGTCCCGTACTCCTCGAACGCGGCGACGAGTTCTCCATCTCCGTGGCGGCGGAGCAGGAGGGCGACCGTTCCCGCTGCGGCACCAGCTATGCCGGGCTGGCCGCCGACGTGTCGCCGGGTGAGCGCATCCTCGTGGACGACGGCCGGGTCACGCTGGAGGTGGTCGCGGTCGAGGGCCCCGTCGTGCGGACCGTGGTCGTCGAGGGCGGCATGGTCTCCGACCACAAGGGCCTCAACCTGCCGGGTGTCGCGGTCTCCGTGCCCGCCCTGTCGGAGAAGGACGTCGAGGACCTGCGCTGGGCGCTGCGCACGGGCGCCGACGTCATCGCGCTCTCCTTTGTACGCAGCGGACACGACGTGAAGGAGGTGCACCGTGTCATGGCGGAGGAGGGCCGGCACCTCCCCGTGATCGCGAAGCTGGAGAAGCCGCAGGGCGTCACGAACCTGGAGTCCGTCGTGGACGCCTTCGACGGGGTGATGGTGGCCCGCGGCGACCTCGGGGTGGAGATGCCGCTGGAGTCGGTGCCGCTGGTGCAGAAGCGCGCCGTCAAGCTGTGCAGGCGGAACGCCAAGCCAGTCATCGTGGCCACCCAGATGCTGGATTCGATGATCGAGTCCTCCCGGCCCACCCGCGCGGAGGTCTCGGACGTGGCCAACGCGGTCATGGACGGTACGGACGCGGTGATGCTCTCCGGCGAGACGAGCGTGGGCAAGCACGCGGTCGACACGGTGAAGACGATGAGCCGCATCGTCACGGCGGCCGAGAAGGAACTGCTGGCCAAGGGCCTGCCGCCGCTCACCGAGCACAGCAAGCCGCGTACGCAGGGCGGCGCGGTCGCGCGGGCCGCGGCGGAGATGGGCGACTTCCTCGGGGCGAAGTTCCTGGTGGCCTTCACCCAGTCCGGTGACACGGTGCGCCGCCTCTCCCGCTACCGCTCGCCGGTCCCGGTGCTCGCCTTCACCCCGGACCCGGCCACGCGTTCGCAGCTGAGCCTGACCTGGGGCGTGGAGGCGTTCCTCGGCCCGACCGTGCAGAGCACGGACGAGATGGTCAGCCAGGTCGACGAGCAGCTGCTCAAGCTTGGCCGGTGTGAGAGGGGCGATCTGGTCGTCATCACGGCGGGTTCCCCGCCCGGCGTCCCCGGTTCCACGAACCTGGTCCGGGTCCACCACATCGGCGAGGACGACGCGCCCCGGCGGTGATTGGCCGGGGCCCGTCAGGGCCGTGCGGGCCGGTCAGGAGCGGGCGATCGTCTCGTGGTGCCGGATGACCTCGGCGATGACGAAGTTGAGCAGCTTCTCCGCGAAGGCCGGATCGAGCTTGGCGCTCTCGGCCAGTTCCCGCAGCCGGGCGATCTGACGGGCCTCCCGGGCCGGGTCGGCGGGGGGAAGGTCGTGGTCGGCCTTGAGCCGGCCGACGCGCTGGGTGCATTTGAAGCGCTCGGCGAGCATGTGCACCACCGCGGCGTCGATGTTGTCGATGCTGTCGCGCAGTTCGCCCAGCTCCGCCCGTACCGACTCCGTCACGTCGTCGGTGGTGCCGGTGCCGGTGGTGCCGTTGTTGATCTTCGCCATGCCGCCGTTCCAGGTCGGAGTGTGTGTGGGGCCGCGCACTCGCCGGGCCCGCCGGCGTCCGCGCCCGTACAGTGACAGTAACCGACGGAGTCCGGGGGTGATGCCCATGACGGCGAGCGATGCCGGCGGCCGCCCCCCGGGAGACCCGGTCGAGCGGGGCTTCCCGCACCTGGAGACCGTACGAGCGTCCGTCAGCGCCCTCTACAAGCGGCTGTCGTGGGACACCATGCGTCTCTTCGACGGCAGCGTCGTGCCCAGTGATGTCGCCTTCTCCGACTCCGACGAGCTCTATTCCGGTGTGCAGCGCGTCGCCCGGGTCATGGTCCACCACTTCCGGCTTCCGGATGCCCGCATGATCGTCAACTTCCGCGAGATGGATCACGCGGCGAGCGTGGAACTCGCGGCGGGCCCGGAGTACTTCATCGAGTTGAACACCCGCTTCCGGCGCCACCGCCGCGACATCGGCGCGGCCCTCGCGCACGAGGTGATGCACGTCTGTCTGCACCGCCTCGGTCTCGCCTTCCGCGACACCCGGGAGAACGAGATCCTCACCGACACCGCCACCACCTATCTCGGCGCGGGCTGGCTGCTGCTGGACGCCTTCCGGCAGGACCAGGTCTCCTCGCAGAAGCTCGGGTATCTCACCCCGGAGGAGTACGGCTACGTGCTCGCCAAGCGGGCCGCTCTCTTCGGCGAGGATCCCTCGATCTGGTTCACCAGTCCGCAGGCGTACGAGGCGTACGTCGAGGGCCGCGCGCTGGCCCGCGCCGACGAGGAACAGCCGCCGCTGACCGCCGCGGGCTGGGTCGGCCGTCGCCGCTACGCCAGGGACCGGCGCTCCGCACTGGCCCGTCCCGATGCCGTCCCGGTGGCGTCGGACAAGGTCGGCTACGCCTTCGAGAGCCACTCACCGCTGCACGTGACCTTTCCCTGCCCCACGTGCCACCAGCGCATCCGCGTCCCGGTCCAGGGCAGGGTCCGGGCCCGCTGCGGGCTGTGCCGCACGGTGCTGGAGTGCGACACCTGACAGGGCCCGCGAGGGCCTGCGTGGCAGGCCATGGCGTACGTTCGGCGGCATGAGCCCCTACATCGCCACCAATACCCGCGTCGAGCTGGCCGGCCTGCTCGACTTCGTACGCCCGCGGCACCGCGCCGTCCTGATCACCCGGCGCGCCGAGGGAGCGCCCCAGTGCTCGCCGCTGACCTGCGGCGTGGACGACGCGGGACGGATCGTCCTCTCGACCTATCCCGAGCGTGCCAAGACCCGCAACGCGCGGCGGGACCCGCGCGTGAGCCTGCTCGTGCTCTCCGACGAGTGGAACGGCCCGTGGGTGCAGATCGACGGGGATGCCGAGGTCATCGACGTACCGGAGTCGGTGGAGCCGCTGGTGGAGTACTTCCGCACCATTTCCGGCGAGCACCCGGACTGGGACGAGTACCGTGCGGCGATGCTGAAGCAGGGCAAGTCCTTGATCCGTGTCACTCCGCGGCACTGGGGGCCGGTCGCCACCGGCGGCTTCCCGGCGAGGCTGGCGGACTGACCCACCGGCTGCCGGTTGCGAGCCCCGCCGGCAGCTCCGCGCGCGGCGTGCGCCCCTGTGCTTCGCCGAGCTGCGCCGTGCGCTCTTGGGGGTGAGAATCGAGCTGCGGGAGCCTTCCGGGGAGGCGGTCGCGCCTCAGGCCCGTCGGCCTGCTGCGCCCGAGTCGTACAGGGGAGTTGACGCAGAGATGACCACCACAGTGCCGTCACCGTCACCGAGGGAGCACCCGCCGGGCGAGGAGGTGGTGGAGACGCCCGTGCCGCTGGGGGCCCCGCTGTGGCTGCTGGCGGGCGTCGAGGACGAGGACGAGATCGGCCGCGAGACGCACATCTGGCGCGGCATCGACTGACGGCACCCGCCCGTCATCACGGTCTGTCATGACGGGCGGGTACTGTCAGTCGACGTCGGGCACGACCGTCAGGCACCACACCGCGGTGCCCGGCCACCGGTCGGGGGTGGGGACGGGCACCGCGGCCGTAGGTGAACGCTCAGACCGTCAGAGCACGGTCCGTCGGCGCGATGGGGGACGGGAGAGCGCTGGTGCCCATGAGGTAGCGGTCGACTCCCTTGGCCGCCGAGCGGCCCTCGGCGATGGCCCACACGATGAGGGACTGGCCGCGGCCCGCGTCGCCGGCGACGAAGACGCCGGCGACGTTGGTCGCGTAGTCCGCGTCGCGGGCGACGCTGCCGCGCGCGTCCAGCTCCACACCGAACTGCTCGACCAGGCCGTTGTCCTGGTCGATTCCCGTGAAGCCCATCGCCAGGGTGATCAGCTGGGCGGGGATCTTCCGTTCGGTGCCGGGCTTCGGCTCGGGCTTGCCGTCCTTCATCTCCACCTCGATCAGGTGCAGCCACTGGACGTTGCCGTCCTCATCGCCCTCGAAGTGGGTGGTGTTGACGGAGTAGACCCGGTCACCGCCCTCCTCGTGTGCCGAGGAGACCTTGTAGAGCATGGGGAAGGTCGGCCAGGGCTGGTGCGGCGCCCGCTCCTCGCCCGGCTTCGGCATGATCTCCAGCTGGGTCACGGAGGCGGCGCCCTGCCGGTGTGCGGTGCCCACGCAGTCGGCGCCGGTGTCCCCGCCGCCGATGACGACGACGTGCTTGCCCTCGGCGGTGATCGGGGAGACGGTCAGGTCGCCCTCCTGCACCTTGTTGGACAGCGGCAGGTACTCCATCGCCTGGTGTACGCCGTTCAGTTCGCGCCCCGGCACGGGCAGGTCGCGCGCCGTGGTGGCGCCCGCCGCGATGACGACCGCGTCGTGCCGCTTGCGCAGCTTCTTCGCGTCCAGGTCGCGGCCGATCTCCACCTCGGTACGGAACTTGGTGCCCTCCGCCCGCATCTGCTCGATACGGCGGTTGATGTGCCGCTTCTCCATCTTGAACTCGGGGATGCCGTAGCGCAGCAGCCCGCCGAGCCGGTCGGCGCGCTCGTACACCGCGACGGTGTGACCGGCCCGGGTCAGCTGCTGTGCGGCGGCGAGTCCGGCGGGGCCGGAGCCGATGACGGCGACGGTCTTGCCCGACAGCCGTTCCGGGGGCTGCGGTGTGACGTCGCCGCTGTCCCACGCCTTGTCGATGATGGTGACCTCGACGTTCTTGATGGTCACCGCGGGCTGGTTGATGGCCAGCACACACGCCGACTCGCACGGGGCCGGGCACAGCCGCCCGGTGAACTCCGGGAAGTTGTTCGTCGCGTGCAGCCGCTCGATCGCGGCGCCCCAGTCCTCGCGGTAGGCGTAGTCGTTCCACTCCGGGATCAGGTTGCCCAGCGGGCAGCCCTGGTGGCAGAAGGGGATGCCGCAGTCCATGCAGCGCCCGGCCTGCTTGCTGACGATCGGCAGCAGTGAACCCGGAACGTAGACCTCGTTCCAGTCCTTGACCCGCTCCTCGGCCGGACGGCTCGTGGCGACCTCACGGTCGGTGTGCAGGAAGCCCTTGGGGTCAGCCATTGGTCGCCGCCTCCATCATCTTCTCGTGGGTCTCGGACTCGCTGAGTCCGGCTCGCTCGGCGGCGTCCTTGGCGACGAGCACGGCCTGGTAGGTGGCGGGCACGACCTTGTGGAAGCGGCCGACCACCGCGTCCCAGTCGGCGAGGAGC
>NZ_JBOHCV010000448.1:0-3710 GCF_050698815.1 Streptomyces sp. | reverse complement strand
CGACACCGCCTTCCTGAAGATGATGGTCGAACATCACAAGGGCGCCGTCTCGATGGCTGACACCGAGAAGTCGAAGGGCTCCTACAAGCCCGCCAAGGACATGGCTCAGGACATCACCAAGTCGCAGACCGCCGAAATCAAGGAGATGGACAAGCTGCTCGGCAAGTAGCGGGCACGGGGCCGCACTTGCCGGGTGCGGCCCCTCCCTTCGCGCGTAGATCCGTCAGGCCGTGATGGGCTCGGGGTGGTTCCCAGCGGGTGGGCGCTCAGACCAGCGCGATGACGAGCAAGCTGACGCTGACGACGGCAAGCGCCGCACGCGTGGCGTGCCCGTACTCCCAGCGGGCCCGCAGTTCGGTCCACTCCGCACGCGCCTCGCGGCCGGCACCCCGGCGCCCCGCTCCGAAAGCGAAGAAACCAGAGCTGAACCGGTCAAGAGCCGCCCCCTCCAGCCAGAACCCATTCACAGGGTGCACGCGCAGCCAGTAGACCGCCTGCATCCCCACAAGGGCCGCGAGCGCGACCGCACGCAGCGGGAAGTCGATACCCCCGGCCTCGGTCAGCGCCAGCGCCAGCGCTGTCACCATGATGCTCGCGAACTCGCCGACCCCCGCGATGGTGAACCCGGGGTAGTAGATCCGCTGGACCACTACGTACTCGGCGCGGCTGAGGCGCAGCTTGCCGGGCAGTTCAAGGACGTGTGCCACCGCCGGGGTCATCGCCACGACAGCCAGCAGTGCGGCGAGCACTCCGAATGCATCTGTCACCGTGCCCGCCCTTCCTCGACCTCCCGGTGCGCACTGCGGGTTCAAGCCGCCTCGAAGTCAGAAGAGCGGCCCGAGCACGATCATCGGCGACGGGTGGCCCGTAGCCGTCTCGGCACGCTTGGCGGGGGGCAAGGCTGGTGCCGACGAGTCGCCTCCGAGTCGATGGAGGGCGACGGAGGTTCAGTGGTAGGCGTGGACGACGGCATGGCCCTTGCCGCGGCCGATCATCCACTTGTTGACCGGAGTGGTGATGACGAAGGCGACAGCGAAGCCGCCCAGCAGCGACGACCAGAACAACCCGTCGGACAGATGGGCCTCCATCGCGCCGGGCACCACGGCGATGATGCCGTTGTCGACCAGTTCCATCACCGCGATGGAGACGGTGTCGGCGGCCAGCGCGACCTTGATGGCGGCCTTCCAGCTCACGCCCGCTCTGAGGACCGCGAACAGGGTGAAGGAGTAGCCGAAAATGAACGCCAGGGTGATCGCCAGAGCCATCGTCGGCACGTTGCCCCAGATCAGGGCGGTGCCGATGACCATGCCGAGGATCTCGCCGATGGCGCAGCCCGTCAGGCAGTGCAGCGTCGCTTTGGCCGCGGTGCCCCAGGGCGCGCCGCCCGGCAGTTGATCACCGTGGCCGGCGTGGTCTTGGGCGGATGCGCTCTGGCGGTCAGCGTGGTCCATGACCTTTTCGTCCCCATCCTCGTCTGCTGTGGCCCGGGAAGGGCCACAGTCAAGAAGTGTATACCCCTTAGGGGTATACTGCCTTTCGTCTTCGAGGGTGGTCCTCCGGCCAGTAAATCGGCGCCAGCGCCCATACGCCCCCCACGTGTCCCAGTCCGCGTCGGTCGCGGGCGCTGTCGACGTCGAGGCGGTACGGGACAGGCCAGAGCATCCCTTCGCTCTCCACGGCCGTCTCTGTGCGGGGCGTTGAGCTACGAGGCACCTTGCTCGGTACGCGGCTATGGGACCGACCGAGAGGCTGCACCGCCCACTACCCTGACCGGGTGCGCCGCGCGAAGCGCGCCGAGAAGGGGGTGCGTGCGATGGATCGAGTCGACACGGTCGTCGTGGGTGCGGGTATCGCAGGACTGACCGCGGCACGACTGCTTTCCCGGAGCGGTCAGCGGGTCGTCCTGCTCGAGGCTCGCGATCGCATCGGCGGACGTGTGTGGAGCGACCGGGACGGCGGGGTCGTCACGGACCTCGGCGCGTCCTGGATCCATGGGGTCACCGACAGCCCGGTCGCCGCAGCGGCAGCCGCATTCGGGCTGCGGACCGCGGAGTTCACGGTCGGCGGGTACCAGCCGTACAGCCGGCCCATCGCGTACTACGGTCCCTCGGGCGTTCGTCTCACCGACGACGAGGTGGAGCGCTTCGTGGCCGACATCGGCGCGGTGGATGCCGAGCTCGCCCACGTCGTGGCCGCCATGGCGCCGGGGCGCTCGTACGGCGAGGCGGTCGAGACGGCCCTGGCCGCCCAGGGCTGGGGGGCGGAACGCGCCGAGCGCGTCCGCGAGTACCTGCGCCATCGGACCGAGGAGCAGTACGGCGTCTGGATCGACGAGCTCGACGCGCACGGGCTCGACGACGATTCGATCGACGGCGACGAGGTCGTCTTCCCCGACGGCTACGACGCCCTCGCGACACACCTCGCGACGGGACTCGACGTTCGGCTCGAGCACGTCGTCACCTCGGTGCACTGGTCATCCGACGGAGTCGAGGTCACCACCGATCACGGCGTGTTCACGGCGAACCGTGTCGTGGTCACCGTCCCGATCGGGGTGCTGAAGTCCGCGGAGTTCAGCATCGAACCCCCGCTGCCCGAACCGGTGGCCGGTGCGGTGGCACGCCTGGAGATGAACGCCTTCGAGAAGGTCTTCCTCCGTTTCCGCTCGAAGTTCTGGGACGACGAGGTGTACGGCATCCGTCAGCAAGGGCCCAGCGGGGTCTGGTGGCACTCCTGGTACGACCTCACCGCCCTGCATGGCGAGCCGACGCTCCTCACGTTCGCCGCCGGTCCGGCCGCGCGGGAGACGCGAGGATGGGAGCAGGAGAAGATCGTCGACTCGGTCCTCCGCGAACTGCGCCGGCTCTACGGCGACCGCGTCGAGGACCCCACCTGTGTGCACGTGACCTCGTGGCAGGACGACCCCTACTCGCGAGGGTCGTACGCGTACATGACCGTGGGATCGGCGCCCGAAGACCATGACCTTCTCGCCACCCCTGTGGGCGGCGTGCTGCATCTCGCCGGCGAGGCGACGTGGACCGAGGATCCCGCGACGGTCAACGCGGCGCTCCGCTCCGGCCACCGCGCCGCGTCCGACGTCCTCGGGCATCCCCTTCCGATCGAGGACGCCTGGGCCGCCGACTGAGGGCGTTCCGCCGATCTCCCGCCATCCCACCGCCTCCGCACCGATAGCAGGCAACTTGGCCCCCGGCCAGGGAAGTTGGTCGGGGACCTGCTGTGTGTGCAGCCGCATGCGACGGCATGCGGCTGCACACACGACAACGCCCCGCTCCCAGCATCCAAGCTGGTCGCAGGGCGTTTGGGTACTTCAGAAGGAGTACCCCCGGCAGGATTCGAACCTGCGCACACGGCTCCGGAGGCCGTCGGGTTCCCGGAAGTTTCCGCAGGCCAGAGCGCTATGTGATGGCGTATCAGTCAGGCTGTCCCACAAAACCCCCACGATCCACAAGGCCGCGGCCTGTTCAGCAACGGGTGGATCGTCGTCGGCGTGACAGCCCAGGCGGCAGCCCAACTCGACCTCAAGAACGTGTCCGTCATGAACAGTCTCTTCCGCGCCGCCCCGATCGTGTCGCGCGTCAGACTTTGTGGCAGGGCCCGTTGCTTGCGGGTCTGATCACGTGAGGAGTCTGATCGTTCATGCCGAAACCACCGGTGCTGCCGGCGGAGGAGAAGGTCCGGATCGTGCTGTCGAT
>NZ_JBOHCV010000447.1:0-3011 GCF_050698815.1 Streptomyces sp. | reverse complement strand
GTACCAGCATGGGTGCGTACTCGCTGATCGTGGTGGCCAGCTTCTCCAATTCTGCGGCGTCGGCGAAGTAGTCGGGGTGTTTCGAGCTGCGGGCGAGTTTGCACAGGCGCTGGATGTGGGCGCCGCTTCCCAGTACTTCGTCGAAGAGTTTGGAGACGTCCGTCTGGGGCCGTCGTACGGCCGACTCGAATTGCCCCACGTACGTGCCGGAGCAGAAGACGCGCTCTCCCAACTGGTCCTGCGACAGCCCGGCGGCCTTCCTCAGTCGGCGAAGTTCCGCCCCGTAGAAAGCGCGTGGAGAGGTGTACGGGTCGAGTTCCTTGGGCTGGGTCATGGCCGTCGTCCCCTGTTCGCAGACTGCTTGCTGGGTCGATCCCTCTACGCAGCGTAGCCGTGAACAGTGACGCTATGAGCGTGAATGGTTACAGCGTCGCCCGTCCTGGCTGAGCGCCGCATAGGCGGCTTCCGCCGCCCGTCCGGGTGCGGTGCCTTCGGGGGCGTGTGCGAGGAAGCCGGCGGTAGTGCCGGAATAGGTGATGCGGCCTCCGTCGAGGACGGTGACGTGGTCGGCGTCCTCGGCCAGGTCGGCGACGTCGTGGGTGGACATCAGCACCTGGACATCAGCTACCAGGTCACGCAACAGGTCACGGAAGACGCGTCGTTGCCGCGGGTCCATGCCGGCGGTGGGTTCATCGAGGAGCAGCACCCGGGCCTTGTGTACCAGTGCGGAGGCGACGCCGAGGCGCCGCAGTTGCCCACCGGAGAGTCTGGTGGACTTCGTTTCGGCCTGATCGGTCAGTTCGACCCGTGCGAGGGCGCGGGCGGCCTGGTCCCAGGCTTCGCGGCGGCTCATGCCTTTGAGCCAGCCGACGTAGGCGACTTGCTCGCGCGCGGTGTGTGCGGACATGGCTGTGATGTGCTGCGGCATCCATGCCACGACTCGGCGGTAGTCCCGCTGGTCCGAGGACAGCCCGTCGAGGGTGACGCTCCCCTTGTCGGGGCGGGTGACGGATGCGGCGAGTTTGAGGAGGGTGGATTTTCCGGCGCCGTTGGGGCCGAGCAGGACGGTCAGTTGCTCGGGGACGCGGTAGGTGAGGTTGTTGAGTACGGGCCCGGGGGAGCGGCGGTAGGCGTAGGTGCAGGCCGACAGTTCCAGCGTCATGGTGCGGTCCTCATTCACGGGGTGGGTCGGGCGCGCAGTTGGACTGCCAGGCCTGCGGCCAGGACGAGGGGGGCGGCAACGGCCGCGTAGGGGTCGGCCAGGTCGCGCCCGACGACGGTCCAGGGATACGCGTGGCCGGTGGGCGTGAAACCGGCCAGGGCAACGGTGATCACCCACGCGGCCGGCAACAGGACAGCGCGGGCTCCGGCGAGTGGGGCGATGCAGAGCATCAGCCCGATCAGAAACGCGGTGTTGCGCCCGGCAGCCAGCGCCCCAGTTGTGTCCAGCAGCTCATCGACCGCCGCTCCGACGGCGAGAGCCGCGGTGATCACCGCTAGGACCAGTGCCGTGTCCATGGCCTTGAGGGGGCGGACGCCGGTCTCTTCGGCGGCTAACAGGCGTGACTGCAAACTCGACATCATCCCTGCGCACAGGGGCACGGGGGCCATCAGCACCAGCAGCACCGGAGCACCCGAGGAGGTCAGTGGAGAGGGCAGTTCCGTGGTGGTGTCCTGTAGGACGACGAGCAGGAGGACGTACGCGGCCAGGGCCGCCGAGATCACGATGTGGGCGCGTCGTGCTGTGATCCACCACCACATCAGTGTTCCCCCGATGCCGTGCCCCGGCAGGCGTGCCGGGCCGTTTCGCGGTACCAGCCGGCTTGTTGGGAAGCGGAGCGTGTGCGTACCTCGGTCACTTGCGCGCGCGATCGGGACAGCCGCTGCTTGGCCGCTTCGCTGAACACCTCTTCCTGCTGACGGTGCAGACCGGCGCGCGGGGCGCCGCTGACGGCAGAGGCCCAGAGCATCAGGCGCTGCGCGGCCCCTTGTTCGGGGTGCTTGCAGGGGATGCCGACGGCCTCACGGGTCACGGCATACCGCAGTGCCTGGCGGTCGATGGCGTGGGTCAACGGCAGTTGCCAGGTCTCACGTGTGGAGGCACGGCCGAAGCGGCCGTTGAGTACGGTGTCGGTGATGGTCCGCGGTTCCTGGACCTTCACCCCCGCCTTCGAGAGTCGCCCCATCACCACAACGGCTTGCCGGCGGACTTCGGGAGCCCTCTTGGCGGTGCCCCGGGGCATACAGATTCGAGGCTGATTGCCTGTGCAGGTCACCGGCGCGTTGTGGGTGGACAGTTCCGGGTGGGGACCCCAACTGTCGACCATCGCATAGGAGGTGACGGTGCCCGCAACTATGACCGCAATCGCCAGCAACAGCCGCAGGGCCATCTGGCGCAGCAGCAACAGCAGCACCAGCCCCGTCGCGATGCTTCCGGCGAACAGCACATGCGGTACCAGCGAGGCCAGGGTGGGCAGTTCACCGAAATCGAGGCCGGTCGGATACTGCCCGGACAGGTGGCGCGGCCAGAAGGACGTACCCGAGGACCAGGATGAGGCCACGGTGAAGAAGACTCCGACGGCCAGCACCGGTGCGGCGATGAGCCGCGGGACGACCAAGCCGACAGCGAACCCGATCACTACGTGGGCAGCGGAGACCACCATCGCCATCGCCGGCAGCGTCAAGCTCGCAGCTGTTGGCGCCACACCGGTCTGAATCAGCCCCACTCCCACCGGAAGGACCAGCATCAGCCAGGCGAGGATGAGTACGGGAAGCAGTGCGTCGACGGCGATCCGCGTGCGGGAGCGCACCGGAGCGAGATGCCACACCCCGTCCTGGCGCAACCGGCCGCTCTCCCACGCGGAGAGCGAGGCAGCGGCTGCGTATGTCGCGCGTCAGACTTTGTGGCAGGGCCCGTTGCTTGCGGGTCTGATCACGTGAGGAGTCTGATCGTTCATGCCGAAACCACCGGTGCTGCCGGCGGAGGAGAAGGTCCGGATCGTGCTGTCGAT
>NZ_JBOHCV010000446.1:0-3252 GCF_050698815.1 Streptomyces sp. | reverse complement strand
GCTCCGCCGTCGGGGCGCCGACCGACGACCCGCCGGCCACCGCGCAGCGCCCGGGGCGCGAACTCCGCGCGCTGCTGGCGGAGATCGACCAGGACCGCATCGAGGCCATCGTGCGTCGTCTCGCCGCCTTCGGCACCCGTCACACCCTGTCGTCGCAGGACGACCCCGAGCGCGGGATCGGGGCCGCTCGCGACTGGATCCAGGCGGAGATGAAGAAGTACGCTGCCGCGTCCGGCGGCCGTATGACCGTCGAACTCCAGTCGTACGTCCAGGAGCCGGCGTCGCGGATCCCGGTGCCGACCAAGATCACCAACGTAATGGCCACCCTGCGCGGCTCGGTCGACCCCGGCCGCGTGTACGTCGTCTCCGGCCACTACGACTCACGCGTGACCGACGTCATGGACGCCACCAGTGACGCGCCCGGTGCCGACGACGACGCCTCCGGGGTGGCCGTGGCCATGGAGCTGGCCCGCGTGATGGCCACCCGGCGCCCCGCCGCGACGATCGTCTTCGCGGCCGTCGCCGGCGAGGAGCAGGGCCTGTACGGGGCCAGACACATGGCTCAGGTGTTCAAGGACGCCGGCGCGGACGTCCAGGGCATGTTCACCAATGACATCGTGGGCAGCTCGACGGCCGACGACGGCGCCCGGGACCGGGGCACCGTGCGGCTGTTCGCCGAGGGCGTGCCGACCGCTGAGACACCCGAGCAGGCCGCGGTACGCCGCTCCGTCGGCGGCGAGAACGACTCGTCGGCCCGCCAGCTCGCGCGCTTCGTCCGCGACGTCGCCGACAACGACGCGACCGGCATGCACGTCAACGTGATCTACCGGCGCGACCGCTATCTGCGCGGCGGTGACCACATCCCCTTCCTCGAACGGGCGTACCCGGCTGCGCGCTTCACCGAGCCGGCCGAGGACTACGCCCACCAGCACCAGGACGTGCGGGTCGAGGACGGCAAGCAGTACGGCGACCTGCCCGAGTTCTGCGACTTCGGCTACATCACCCGCGTCGCCCGGGTCAGTGGCGCGGCTCTGTGGACCCTCGCCCAGGCGCCGGGCACCCCCCGCGGAGCCAAGATCCTCACCAAGGCGCTGACCAACGAGACCGAACTGGTGTGGGAGCGCGGCTCGGAGCCCGATCTGGCCGGGTACGAGGTCGTGTGGCGGAAGACGACCGCCCCGGAGTGGACCCACGTGATCGACGCCGGAGACACCACAGGCCACACCGTAGACCTGTCGAAGGACAACGTCTTCTTCGGCGTTCGGGCGGTGAACCGGTCCGGCAACCGCAGCCCCGTCGCCTTCCCGGCACCGCAGCGCTGACCTCCGCACCCCGTGCGGAAAGCGGCCCTGACACGATCGCCGGCGCGGGACCCCGGCACGCGCCCGCGATCGTGGCAGGGTCCCGTGGCGGCTGGGCCAGCAGATCGACGGACCGCCGCGTAGTGCCCAGCGGGCACAATCCGGCGGGTGGTGTCGAGTTGCGGCACCCGGTGTCCGCGCCCGCTGGTACTCGCCTCGAGGCGTCCTGGAGGTTGGAACCATGCAGAACAGCCGTGTCCGGCGTGCCGTTCCCGGGGCGCTTGCCGTGCTCGCCCTCGTCCTGCTCGTGGCCTGCGGGCCAGACGGTTCGCCGGCCGCGCCGACTCCGTCCACCACGACGACAAGGCCGACTGCGGATGAGAAGCAGTTCGCGGGTGAATTCACGAAGCTCGAGCGCGAGTTCAAGGCGCGGCTGGGTGTCTACGCCGTGGACACCGGCACGGGCCGGGAGGTGGCCTGGAACGAGGGTGAGCGGTTTGCGTACGCCTCCACGTTCAAGGCGTTGGCCGCCGGCGCCGTGCTGGACGAGTACTCCCTGGACGGGATGGACCGGAGGATCACGTACTCCCGGGCAGACCTGATCGCCCACTCCCCCGTGACCGAGAAGCACGTCGAGACCGGGATGACGCTCAGCCAACTGTGCGACGGCGCCGTCCGCTACAGCGACAACACTGCTGCCAACCTGCTCCTCGACGCGCTCGGCGGCCCCCGAATCCTGGACTCCCACGCTGAAGGAGATCGGTGACGACGTGACCCGGATGGAGCGCCGTGAGCCCGAGCTGAGCCGGTGGGTTCCCGGCGAGACGCGGGACACCACGACGCCGCGGGCGCTGGCCAGGGACCTGCGCGCGTACGTACTCGGAGACGTCCTCCCCAAGGACGAACGCGCCCAACTCACGAAGTGGCTGCGGACCAACACCACCGGAGACGAACTCATCAGGGCCGGAGTCCCGAGGAACTGGGTGGTCGGTGACAAGACCGGGACCGGCAGCGGATACGGCGCCCGCAACGACATCGCTGTGGTGTGGCCCCCTGACGGTGCCCCGATCGTCATGGCGATCATGTCGAACCGGAAGACGGAGAACGCCGGCCACGACGACAGGCTGATCGCGGAAGCGGCGTCCGTTATCGCCGGCACGCTGTCGTAGCGGGGGCTGCGCCGCGATCGAGCGCGCACAGCGACGGAGCGCCGAATCGGCCGTAGCCTCTGGGGCCGCATCCGGGGCGGCCGGACTCAGGAGTCCAAGGGCGATGAGTCTCGCGGTGGTTGCCGGTCTGTATCCACACACGCGATCAACCGCACTCGAGGAGCATCATGACCGCTGCCTACACGTTCGACGTCTTTTCCAGCCTCGACGGCTTCGGCGCCGCCGGCGGCGACTGGACCGGGTACTGGGGCAAGCAGGGTCCCGAGCTCCTCGACCACCGCCTCGCCCTGTTCGGCGAGGAGCAGCGGATGGTCTTCGGGGCCACCACGTACCGGGCGTTCGCGGAGATGCTGGCCTCGAGCACCGAGGAGTCCGACGTGCGTGACCCATGGGTCACACGGATGAGGAGCCTGCCGGCAACGGTGGTGTCGACCACGCTGGAAGGACCCCTCGAGTGGGCGGATGCAACCGTCATGAGCGGTGACGCGGTCGACGTCGTCGCCCGGCTCAAGGAGGAGTCCGACGTGCCGCTGCGCTCGCACGGCAGCCTCGCGATGAACCGGGCACTGATGGCCGCCGGCCTGGTCGACCGCGTCCAGGTGACGCTCTTCCCCGTGATCACCGGCCAGACCGGAGAGGACCCGATCTTCCAGGATGCGGCCGACTTCGACCTCGAGCTGATCGAGAGCCGGACGCTCGACGGCCACATCCAAGAGCTCATCTACCGGCCCACCCTGCATATCTGAGCCCGTCCACGCACCCGCACCCCGTCAAGCAGCTCG
>NZ_JBOHCV010000445.1:0-5985 GCF_050698815.1 Streptomyces sp. | reverse complement strand
GCCGGGGCCGGGGCGGCGGGGGCCGGGGTGGGCTTCTCCGGTGCGGGCGTCGCCAGCGTGGGCGCGGCGGCCGCGCCAGGTGTGGTGGTGGCCGCGGCCGACGGCTGGCCTACCGCTCCCACCGCCTCCGCGCCTGGCTTGTAATCGGCGAAGAAGTCCCACCAGGCTCGGTCCACCGAGTTCGGGTCCTGGAGGTACTGCTGGTAGATCTCGTCGACGAGCCATTCGTTGGGCCCGAACACGGCGGCGGGATCTGCTCCCTGCCCGTCCTGCTGGGTCGAGGCGCTCGAGCTGTTGGGGGACTGTGACGACACGGCGGCAACCGCCCTCTTCCGCGTTCCTTGAGTGATGGACAGCGGAAATAAAGGCTACGCCTTTCCCCGGCTCCCTTGCAGTCCGGGAGGCCCTCCCGTCGTGCAAGTCACATCGGTAGGCCGGTTTCGGCGCAAGTTTTGGCGGGAAACACACAGAGTTCGCCGTGGCCCGGAACCAGAACCCTGGTTCCGGCGTCACGTGGCGTGGATCTCCCCCGGCATTCCCTCGTCAGCCGCATTGCCGCCCTGCCGACCCTACGTCAACCGGGTGCCGACTCCCGGCCCGGAAGAGTGACCTGGATGCGACAGCCGCGAGGAGATTCGGCCACCCTGATCCAGCCACCGTGCAGATCGACCGCCCAGCGCGCGATCGCCAGGCCCAGGCCCGTACCGCCGTCGCCCACACCCGCACCGGGATGCGACGCGGCCTCGGTGCTCTTCGAACGGTTGAAGCGCTCGAAGACGAGGGCACGCTCCGCCGCGGGAATGCCGGGGCCCTCGTCCAGCACCTCCACCTCGAGGCTCTCCTCGCCCTCGGACGGGCGCGCCCGCACGGTGACCCGGCCGTGCGGCGGGCTGTGCTTGACCGCGTTGTCGATCAGGTTGGCGACGACCTGGTGGAGCCGCTCGGCGTCGGCATAGGCGGTCAGTTCGGGTGGTGAAACGTCCAGGTGCAGGTGGACGTCCGTACGGGAGTGCCCCTGGCCCTTGCTCATATTGGCCTCTTTGAGCACGCCGGCCAGATACGGCCACACCTCGAAGCGGCGGGCGTGCAGCGGGACCACACCGTTGTCGAGCCGGGAGAGGTCGAGCAGGTGTGCCACCAGCCGGCCGAGCCGCTCGGTCTGCTGCAGCGCGGTACGCATGGTCTCCGGATCGGCGTCGGAGACGCCGTCCACCACGTTCTCCAGCACCGCGCGCAGGGCGGCGATGGGGGTGCGCAGCTCGTGCGAGACATTGGCGACCAGCTCCTTGCGGTGCTGGTCGACGGCCTCCAGGTCGGCGGCCATGCGGTTGAAGGTCTCCGCCAGCTCGCCGAACTCGTCCCGCCGGTCCCCCCGCACCCGGCGGGAGTAGTCGCCGTCCGCCATGGCTCTGGCCGCGTCCGTCATCTCATCCAGCGGCGCGGTCACGGACTGCGCCACGAACTGGGTGATCAGCAGCGAGGCGATGATCGAGATGATCGTGATCACCCGCAGCTCGGTCGCGGAGTTGACCGCGAAGAGCGCGAGCAGCGTGGTGATCACCACCGAGACGATCACCAGCGCGCCCAGCGCCGCCTTCACCGAGCGGTACGGATCGAGCGGGCGCAGCCCCTGCCAGAGCCGGTCGAGCGTCCGCATCCAGACGGGCTCCCAGCGGCGGCGCAGCCGCGCGTGCCCACGGCGCAGACCGTGCAGCAGGCGCCGTGCCGTGCGAGTGGTGCGGGCGGTGCGGGCCGTGCGGGCGCTGGGCGTATCAGACACGTCGGTCACTTCGGGGGCCGTCGCCGTCAGATCCCGTCGGCAGCCGGCCCGGCGGATCCCCCGGCGACGGCGGACGAGGCGGACGGCTCCGCGCCGGACGCGCCCGCCGAACCGGACGACGGCGTCTCCAGCGCGTACCCGACGCCGTGCACCGTGCGGATGCGCTCGGCTCCGATCTTGCGGCGCAGCGCCTTGATGTGGCTGTCGACCGTGCGCGTACCGGAGGCGTCGGCCCAGTCCCAGACCTCGGCGAGCAGCTGTTCCCGCGACAGCACCGCGCGCGGAGAGTGGGCGAGGCAGACCAGCAGGTCGAACTCGGTGGGGGTGAGGTGAACGTCCTCACCGGTGACCCGCACCCGGCGCTGCGCGTGGTCGATCTCCAGCTCGCCGAGGCGGAGTATGCCGCTGCGCGGTGTGTGCGCGGCGAGGGTGGCCCGCTCGACCCGGCGCAGCAGTACGTGCACCCGTGCGGCTACCTCGCGCATGGAGAACGGCTTGGTCATGTAGTCGTCCGCGCCGACCCCGAGCCCGACCAGCATGTCGGTCTCGTCGTCCCGTGCCGTCAGCATCAGCACCGGCACCGGCCGCTGTGCCTGCACCCGGCGGCAGACCTCCAGCCCGTCGAAGCCCGGCAGCATCACATCGAGCACGATCAGGTCCGGCTGCCACGCCTCGGCGGTGTCCACCGCCGCCGGGCCGTCCACCGCGGTCTGCACCTGGAAGCCCTCGGCCCGCAGTCGCATCGCGATCGCGTCGACGATCGTCGGGTCGTCTTCGACGACCAGGATGCGGCGCTGGGCGCCAGGGGTGGTCGCTGCGGAGGCGTTGCCGTTGCCGCCTTGTGTTGGTGTGGTGTTGTTCTGGTCCATTCGACCCCGCCCCTGCGTCGCCCCGTGACTTGTTTGTGTGCGTGCTGGCAGCAGCGTAAGGGCCCGGTGTGGGCTGCGGCTATGCCGGTTTGGTTGCGAAGTGAACCACGTCGGGGACGCCTCGGGCGACGGGGATCTCTTCGGTTCGTACCCTTGTGAATCCGGCATTGCGCATTGCGTCATCGAATGTCGGGGTGGCTTGGGCGGACCAGACCGCCAGCACGCCGCCCGCAGTGAGCCGGGCGGCACACGCGGCGAGGCCGGCGGGGGAGTACAGGGAACCGTTGTCCGGTGTGACGGTCCAGTCCGGGCCGTTGTCGACGTCCAGGCACAGCGCGTCGAAGAGGTCACCGGCTGTTCGCAGGTACGTCATGAGGTCGTCATGCACGATCTCCGTACGGGCGTCGCGCAGCGCACCCGCCGAGATCGCGGAGAGCGGGCCGCTGTCCCGGTGCCAGCCGATCACCGCCTCCTCCCGCTCCACGACCGTGATGCGGCCCCAGCGCGGCTCGGCGGCGGCCTCGGCGAGCGAGAAGCCGACGCCCAGTCCGCCGATGAGCAGCCGGGGCGCGTCCCGGGACGCACCGGGTCCGCTGTCGTGCCGGGTCAGCTCGGCGAGAGCGGCCCGTACCAGCAGCCGCTCGGACCGGCCGTCGGAGGTGTCCATGAGGAAGGTGCCGTTGGCGATGATCTGCAGCAGCTCGCCGTGCCGCCGCAGTACGACCTCGCCGTACGGACCGGTGCGGCGGTCGAGGACGACGGGCGGGGCGGTGTCGGACTCCGGCGGCATACGGCCATCCTCTACCGACAAGGCCCGGAAGTTCCCTCCCGTTGAATCGCGGGTGGCTCGGGGCCGGGCCTCGGCCCGCGCTGTGCGCGGCGGATGCCTGCCGTGGAGGCTGGCCGGCGGCACCTCCACGGCTTCGCCAGGGCACCTGCCGGGCTACTGCCTCCCGGCCTCGCCGGTCGGGGCGCAGCGGGACTGATCGCCTGCGCCGGGCCTCGGCCCGATGGTGAAGCGATTGTGAGTAGTGCTGTGGTCCGCAGGCTGGAGCGGACAGCTTGTCGCTCGATTTGCTGACGGACCAACGACAGTGCCCCGCCGAGCGATTCGGCGAAGTAGGAACCGGACCACAGGCGCAACTCGACCACTTCACGAAAACTAGTGCGCACGCGAAGGGCGAAAGTGGGCGGCGACCACTTCCGGTGTTCTGTATGTCCGTCATGATCCAGGTATGTATGGTGATCGGCATGCAGCTTCGGTACAGCTTCCGCCTGTATCCGAACGGGCCTCAGCGCGCGGCGTTGAGCAGGGCGTTCGGGTGCGCCCGCGTCGTCTTCAACGACGCGTTGCGCGTCCGCAAGGACGCCCACGAACAGGGCGCGCCGTATCCGAAGATCGGGGATCTGTCCAAGCAGGTCATCACCGAGGCGAAGAAGGTCCCCGGACGGGCATGGCTGGCCGAGGTTTCCGCCGTGCTGCTGCAACAGTCGCTGCGGGATCTGGACACCGCGTATGCGAACTTCTTCGCGTCAATCAACGGCACCCGCAAGGGGCCGAAGATCGCCGAGCCCCGCTTCAAGTCCCGCAAGGACAACCGTCATTCGATCCGCTTCACCGCGAATGCCCGGTGGAAGATCACGCCCGGCGGGGACCTGTCGTTGCCGAAGATCGGCGATGTGCGGGTGAAATGGTCCCGCGTCCTGCCGTCCGTGCCGTCCACAGTGACCGTGGTCGGGGATGCGGCCGGAAGGTACTTCGCTTCGTTCGTGGTCGAGGCCGAGCCGGACTTCCTCCCCGAGGCGGATGCCACGGTCGGCATCGACCTGGGCCTGACGCATTTCGCCGTACTGTCCGACGGCCGCAAGATCGACTCTCCGCGCTTCCTGCGCAGGGCCGAGAAGAAGCTCAAGCGGGAACAGAGACGGTTGTCCCGCAAGGCCAAGGGCAGCAACAACCGGTCCAAGGCCAGAAACAAGGTCGCACGGGCACATGCCCGGGTAGTCGACGCACGCCGCGACTTCCACCACCAGCTCTCCACCAAGCTGATCCGCGAGAACCAAGCGGTCGCAGTGGAAGACCTGGCGGTCAAGGGACTCGCCCGCACCCGCATGGCCAAGTCCATCCACGACGCCGGATGGTCCGCGTTCCTGGCCATACTGGAGTACAAAGCGGCCAAGCACGGGCGCGGGTTCCACAAGATCGGCCGGTTCGAGCCGACCTCTCAGGTCTGTTCGACGTGCGGGATCAAGGACGGCCCCAAACCCCTGCACATCCGCGAATGGACCTGCCGGGGCTGCGGGACCGTCCACGACCGCGACGTCAACGCCGCGATCAACATCAAGAAGGCCGCCGGGCTGGCGGTTACAGCCTGTGGAGCGCAGGTAAGACCGGGACTCCTCCCGGCACAGCGCGTCGAAGCAGGAACCCACCGAGACGGTCACACGACCGTGGCAGGAATCCCCGCCCCATAGGGCATGGAGCGGAAGTCAATCCCCGTTCCTCTCTACCGAGAACCGAGAGGGGACCCGGCCGAGTGCCGCACCGCCGTGCCGGGCGTGGCGACCGGACTGGCGGTCACCGGAGCGGGCGGGGACGTGCTCTTCGTGGAGGCGTCGCTCGCCGACCTGGAGACGGGCGCCTCGGGGCTGACCCTCACCGGGCAGCTGGGTGAGGTGATGAAGGAGTCGGCGCACATCGCCCTGTCCTACCTGCGCTCGCGCGGCGCCGAGCTGGAGCTGCCGGTCGGCGACCTGAAGGACCGCGGCATCCATCTGCACGTGCCGGCGGGGGCGGTGCCCAAGGACGGCCCGAGCGCGGGGGTCACCATGTCCACCGCGCTGGCCTCGCTGCTGAGCGGCACTCAGGTGCGTACGGACGTGGCGATGACCGGCGAGGTGTCGCTGACCGGCCGGGTGCTGGCCGTCGGGGGCGTCAAGCAGAAGCTGCTCGCCGCGCACCGCGCCGGCGTGCGCACTGTGGTCATCCCGAAGCGGAACGAGCCCGATCTGGACGACGTGCCGCGGGAGGTGCTGGACGGGCTCGACGTCCGCCCGGTCTCCGACGTACGGCAGGTGCTGGACCTGGCGTTGACGCCGGCGGCGAGCGGCGCGCGGGAGGTGCCGGTGGCGGCGTGAGGTACGCCGGGCGACGGGCGCGGCCGGAACGGGGGTCCGGCCGCGCCCCGGGCGGTTACGACCTGGTGCGCGATAGCGGGCGGGCTCCCGACGCCCTGCGACTCCGTCTCCCGCGTTGTCGTCGGTCGACGACTCCCCCACAGCCTGGACGGCGTGGGTGGGGGTCCCCCCGGCAGAGCCAGGGGGCGTGCCCCCACC
>NZ_JBOHCV010000444.1:0-7968 GCF_050698815.1 Streptomyces sp. | reverse complement strand
GCGTGTTCTGCAAGGAGAAGATCTCCTACGTCGACTACAAGGACACGAACCTGCTGCGGAAGTTCATTTCCGACCGCGGCAAGATCCGTGCCCGCCGGGTCACCGGCAACTGCACCCAGCACCAGCGCGATGTCGCCACGGCCGTCAAGAACAGCCGTGAGATGGCGCTGCTGCCCTACACCTCGACCGCTCGATAAGGGAAGGGTGACCAACAGATGAAGATCATCCTGACCAACGAGGTATCCGGCCTCGGTGCCGCGGGCGACGTCGTCGAGGTTCGCGACGGCTACGCGCGCAACTACCTGGTCCCGCGCGGTGTCGCCATCCGCTGGACCAAGGGTGGCGAGAAGGACGTCGCGCAGATCCGCCGCGCCCGCAAGATCCACGAGATCGCCACGATCGAGCAGGCCAACGAGGTCAAGACCCGGCTGGAAGGCGTCAACGTGCGCCTGAAGGTCCGGGCCGGCGACCAGGGCCGCCTGTTCGGCTCCGTCACCCCCGCCGACATCGCCGGCGCCGTAAAGAACGCCGGCGGGCCGGAGATCGACAAGCGCCGCATCGAGGTGGGTTCGCCCATCAAGACGCTGGGCTCCCACCAGATCTCGGTGCGCCTGCACGCCGAGGTCGCCGCCAAGGTCGAGGTCGAGGTCATCGCAGCGTGACCACGACCGTCAACTGACGGCGTGACGGCATGACAGAGGGCCGTACCCCTTCCGGGTGAGGGGGTACGGCCCTCCGTTTTTTCGTACCGCACCATGTCCGCCACCGGTCACACCCGCACCGCCCCCGTCACCACCCACCGCCCCGAACGGGCCCGCGCCCACAACGTCAGCAGCCGGACCCCCATCATCACCCCCGCGATCGCCCACCACAGCGCCGTCAGCCCACCCCCCAGCGCAGGCACCGCCAGCGCCACCGGGGCGAACAGCGCGAGCGTCACCAGCATCGCCCCGGCCAGATACGGGCCATCCCCCGCTCCCATCAGCACCCCGTCCAGCACGAACACCACTCCGGCCACCGGTTGCGTCACCGCCACCACCAGCAACGCGGACGTCAACGCGTCGATCACCGCCGCGTCCGAGGTGAACAACGGCATGAACACCGGCCGCGCCACCGCCACCAGCGCCCCCAGCACCACCCCGGACACGACCCCCCACTCCACCATCCGCCGGCACGCCGCCCGCGCCCCCGCCTCGTCCCCCGCCCCCAGTTGCCGCCCGATGATCGCCTGCCCCGCGATGGCGATCGCGTCCAGCGCGAAGGCCAGCAACGACCAGAGCGTGAGCGCGATCTGATGAGCCGCGATATCCGCGTCACCCATCCGTGCCGCCACCGCCGTCGCGATCATCAGCACCGCGCGCAGCGACAGCGTACGGATCAGCAACGGCGCACCGGCCTGTGCGCACGCCCGGATCCCGGCGGCATCGGGACGCAGCGACGCACCATGCCGCCGGGCGCCCCGGACCACCACGATCAGGTACGCGGCCGCCATCGCACCCTGCGCGAGCACCGTGCCCCAGGCGGAGCCGGCGATGCCGAGACCGAAGCCGTAGACGAGCAGCACGTTCAGCGCGGCATTGGCGGAGAAGCCGCCGACCGCCACGTACAGGGGCGTCCGGGTGTCCTGCAGTCCGCGCAGCACCCCGGTCGCCGCCAGTACGACGAGCATGGCGGGGATGCCCAGCGCGCTGATCCGCAGATACGTGACGGCGTGCGGGGCCGCGGTGGCGGACGTCCCGAACAGGTCCACCAGCGCCGGTGCGGTCGGCAGCACCACCGCGATCACGGCTGCGCCCAGCAGCAGCGCCAGCCAAATGCCGTCCATGCCCTGCCGGATGGCGGCCGGCAGATCGTCCGCGCCGACCCGGCGGGCCACGGCGGCGGTGGTGGCGTACGCGAGGAAGACGAAGATGTTGACCCCGGTCTGCAGCAGCGCGGCGGCCACTCCGAGACCGGCGAGCTGCGGTGTGCCCAAGTGGCCGACGACGGCGCTGTCCACCATCAGGAAGAGGGGCTCCGCGACGAGCGCGCCGAAGGCGGGGAGGGCGAGTGCGACGATCTCGCGGTCGTGCCGGCGCCTGGCCACGCGCGGATCGGAGGGGTCGGTCATGGGTGCGATCCAAGCATCCACAGGTAACGACTGCAAGTCATCTGTGTCTATTACATTCGCCCGACAGTCGTGGGCACAGGACAACTCTGCGCCACCCTGTGCCACGAATCCGCCCCAGCTGCCGAAGTTTTTTTCCCGCACAGGCGGTGGACATCATCACCGCAGCTCAGAGGTGCTATGGCGAGGAAGGCTGAGACTTCTCCACAGGACTGTCCCCCGGCCCGTACACAGCTTTGGCAGCCTTCTCCACAGGAACCGGCACGTCGTCCACATCACCCTGTGGATAACAAGATTGGCTGACGTCACCGGTGGCCATACCGTAGTCCAGCGCCCGCACTCGTCCGCCCTGCGTTTCCCCCGTCTTCACCGCAGCCTCGACGCGCCGCAAAGGGGAGTCGGGCGGCCCATTGTCAGAGCCGTGCCGTAAGAAAGATGGGGCACTGCGGCGAGGTCCGGTCGTGCTCGATCGCCGGACGGGGAGGAGGTGCCGGGTGACGCAGCAACCTGAACACGTCGAGGACATCTGGGCGGACGACACCGGCCCCGGGCCCGACAACGGGCACGCGGCCGACCCCGGCGACCGACTTCCCGTCACCCGCCAGCGCCGCGGCGGCTCGTACGACCGCGGCCACCCCGAACAGCACGACCGGGGCCACGACAGCGGCCACGACCGGGCCATGGCCGCCCCCACCTCCTTCGAACGCGTTCCCCCGCAGGACCTCGAGGCCGAACAGTCCGTGCTGGGCGGCATGCTGCTCTCCAAGGACGCCATCGCCGACGTCGTCGAGGTGCTCAAGGGCCACGACTTCTACCGCCCGGCCCACGAAACCGTCTACCAGGCGGTCCTCGACCTGTACGCCAAGGGTGAGCCGGCCGACCCCATCACGGTCACCGCCGAACTCACCCGGCGCGGCGAGATCAGCCGCGTCGGCGGCCCGGGCTACGTCCACTCCCTCGTCCAGATGGTCCCCACGGCGGCCAACGCGGAGTACTACGCCGAGATCGTCCACGAGCGCGCCGTGCTGCGCCGCCTGGTCGAGGCCGGCACCCGCATCACCCAGATGGGATACGCGGCGGACGGCGATGTCGACGACATCGTCAACTCCGCCCAGTCCGAGATCTACGCCGTCACCGAGCAGCGCACGTCGGAGGATTACCTCCCGCTGGGCGACATCATGGAGGGCGCCCTCGACGAGATCGAGGCGATCGGCTCCCGCAGCGGCCAGATGACGGGCGTCCCCACGGGCTTCACGGACCTGGACTCCCTGACGAACGGCCTCCATCCGGGCCAGATGATCGTCATCGCGGCAAGGCCCGCTATGGGTAAGTGTCTCGTGTCCATGACAAAACTGGTCGAGGCGCGTACGGGCGAGCGCATCACCGTCGAGGACTTCGTCCGACGCGGTCAGGCGGGCGAACGCCTGGAGGTGCACACCCTCACGGACGACTGGAAGCTGCGCGCTGTCCACCCGTCCGACTTCGTCCACAATGGCCGGCGTTCGGTGTTCCGGCTGACGACGCAGCTGGGCCGGGCGATCTCCGCGACGCATCAGCACCCGTTCCGCACGCTGCGCGGTTGGGTTCCCCTGGAGGATCTCCGCCCGGGCGACCGCATCGCGGTACCCCGCGACCTCGCCGCCCGGACCGGGGGCTCCGGTGAGCGGGTGGGTAAACCCGATCTGGATCTGATTCCCGGTGACGTCTGGGAGATGATCAAGGCGGAGAAGGGCGACCGGAGTTGGGCGGAGATCAGTGCCCGTACGGGCCGGCCGCGCAACCACAACTGGCATGTCGGGCAGCAGGTGAGCCGCCACCGGCTGCTGGAGCTGGGCAAGGCTCTCGACTCCCGGTCGCTGATCGACATCGCCGAGTCGGATGTGCAGTGGGACAGGGTCGATTCGGTGATTCCGGACGGGGAATCTGAGGTCTACGACCTGACGGTGGAGGGGACGCACAACTTCGTCGCGGACGACATCGTGGTGCACAACTCCACACTGGCGTTGGACTTCGCGCGGACGTGCTCCATCAAGCACAGCATGCCCAGCGTGATCTTCTCGCTGGAGATGGGGCGTAACGAGATCGCGATGCGACTGCTGTCCGCCGAGGCACGGGTGGCGTTGCACCACATGCGGTCCGGCTCGATGACGGACGAGGACTGGACGCGGCTGGCCCGCCAGATGCCGGGGGTGACGGAGGCGCCGCTCTACATCGATGACTCACCGAACCTGTCGATGATGGAGATCCGGGCCAAGTGCCGTCGGCTGAAGCAGCGCAACGATCTCAAGCTGGTCGTGATCGACTATCTCCAGCTGATGCAGACGGGCAGCTCGCGCCGTCCGGAGAGCCGTCAGCAGGAGGTCTCGGAGATGTCCCGTAACCTCAAGCTGCTCGCGAAGGAGCTGGAGGTTCCGGTCATCGCGTTGTCGCAGCTCAACCGTGGTCCGGAGCAGCGTACGGACAAGAAGCCGATGGTGTCTGATCTCCGTGAAAGCGGAAGCATTGAGCAGGATGCTGACATGGTTGTCCTACTGCATCGCGAGGACGCGTACGAGAAGGAGTCGCCGCGCGCGGGGGAGGCGGACCTGATCGTGGCCAAGCACCGTAACGGTCCGACGGCGACGATCACGGTCGCCTTCCAGGGCCACTATTCGCGCTTCGTGGACATGGCACAGACGTAGCGAGCGTGTATCCCGCCCTGCGCAAGGCCGCCCAGGCCCTCGGCGTTCACCAGTCGGCATTGGTGACACAGATCAACCGCCTCGAAAAGGACCTCGGGCGGCCACTGCTCGAACGAGCCGAACGCGGGTGGGCCATGAAGCTGACGCACTTCGACGAGGAAGTCGTCACTGCGGCCAGCAGAAGGCTATGTCAGCCCTGCTGTTGATCGTCACCGACCTCGAACTGCGAACCGATGTTGTTCCACATGAAGCTGTTCCGCCAGTCCGCCTTACCGGCAGCCCAGCCGAGCAGGGCATTCAGTACCTTTTCCTGGGAAATGGTCCGGGTTTGATGGTGCTCGGCGGCAACGCCGTCCCGATATTCGAGTTGGTACGTGTTGTCGTCGCGCAGCAGTACCTGGACATACCAGCTACCCTCCATGCCATCCTCCACGCGCTCCAGAACCAGATGCGCGTTACTGCGATGGAGGTTGGCCAGCATCGTGCCTATCACCGGCTTCGACGGCTTCTTCACCACGCGCCCAGCCTCATTCGTCGCGATCAGCATGGGCGCAATCTTCCAGCATGGCTCTGACATCGCCGCGGCGGACGATCAGAGCTCCGTCATCATGGGCTGGTGACGACATGGATGCGCTGCTACTGGGACGAGGAAGACGTCTGGTTTTACTTCGAGGTCGACGCCGAAGGTTGGGTGACCCGGCAGATCGAGCTCGAAGGGCCTGAGCTGACCCCGATCGCAGCGGCTTCCGGTCGACTGGCTTCGGGACCACCTCGCTCCCGGAGCGACGCACTACTTGGTCCCCGCACTCGTGCATCACCTCAGTCACCGCCCCGAAGTGTCGCCGCACTGGAGATGCGAACTGCTGCTGACGGCCCCGCGTGGCGAGCAGTTCTTGAGCCTGCTCGACGTGCTCCCCACCACCTTCAGCAAGCTCCCGGAGACCTTGGGCGCCACGTTCAAGACGGACATCGCAAGCCGCATGGAGCGGGCACCAGCCCAGCGTGAGTGGGCAGAAGTAGCTGGTCGACTGCCGAAGTCGACCCTGAAGAAATGCCACGAGCCTGAGACACCAGACGGGGACATGGGCTGAGACAGCCCAGAGAGCCCCTGGTCAGGGCGACGGCCTATGTCACGGGCGGCGAGATCCTACAGGCGGCGGCCCTGTTGGGCTCGCACATCCCGGGCCGGCCTTGCGGCAGCTGTGCTCTCACACGGGATGTGCGAGCCCTTCGTCACCCCGTCACGTGACGTGACGGGATGCGAGGCCGTGGATCAGCTGTGCCCGATCTTGTACGAGAGCTTGTAGTCGGCGCCGGAGTTGAAGCGGAGGACGCCGCTGCCCTTCCTGCTGACGGTGTGCTTGCCGAGAACGTCGTCCGGGTCCGGCCCGTCCAGCTCGACGACCTTGATCGTCGCCTTGCTGCCGATGCCGATGTACTCGTGGATGCTGAACTTGTCCCCGTGGATGTTCCCTACCTGTGGAACGGCCGTGGTGCGCCGTTGACGCCCAGGGTGATGGCGTAGACCGACGTCGAGGCGCAGATGAACAGGCGGTTGTGCTTGGCGCCGCCGAAGGCGACGTTCGCGGTGGACTCCGGGGTGAGGATGCGTCCGATGAGGGTGCCGTCGGGCTCGTAGCAACGCACGCCGTCCCCGGCGGCGAGCCAGACGCGGCCGCTGTCGTCGAGGTCGAGGCTGTCGAAGTGGACGTGTGGTGCGCCGTCGGCGGAAGCGAACACCTCTCTGTCCGCCAGGGTGCCGTCGTCCTTGACGTCGAAGGTGAGCAGGTGGTTGGCGCGTGAGTCGGCGACGTAGAGGCGGCGTTGGCCGGGTGCGAAGCCGATGCCGGTCGGCTGGCTGAAGCCTTCGGCCATGATGGTGCACCGGCCGGTGTGCGGGTCGGCCCGGTAGAGGTTGCGGGCGCCGATCTCGCTTTCGCCCCGGTTTCCTTCGTAGTCGCTGTCGATGCCGTACGTGGCATCCGTGAACCACACAGCACCGTCGGCGGCGACGACCGCGTCGTTGGGGCTGTTCAGTCGCTTGCCTTCGTAGCGGTCGGCGATGACGGAGATCGACCCGTCGTGCTCGGTGCGGGTGACGCGACGGTTGCCGTGTTCACAGCTGATGAGCCGTCCGGAGAAGTCCAGAGTATGGCCGTTGGGGTAGCCGGCAGGGGCGCGGAAGACACCGACGGAGCCGCTTGTCTCGTCCCAGCGGAGCATCCGGTCGTTGGGTATGTCGCTCCACAGGAGATACCGCCCCGCCGGCACGTAGACCGGCCCTTCAGCCCAGCGGGATCCCTCGTGGAGCTGCTCGATGCGCATGTCTCCCTGGCAGCGGGTGAATCTCGGATCAAGCGTCTCGTAGGGGGTCGAGTAGGCCGGCTCCATGGCACACCTTAGGGTCATCGTCCGAAGGATTATTGGTCTGATGCCTACGTTACTGAACAGGGTATGGTTTCTGTGCCGGATTCCCTATGAGTGTTCAGTGCGCGAAGTGAGGAGCGTCATGGATGACGTCGACCGGCGACTGCTGGCTCTGCTCCAGGAGGACGCCACTCAGTCGTACGCGGTCCTCGGTGCGGCCGTCGGGCTGTCCGGCGGTGCGGCCCACGACCGTGTACGCAAGCTTCGCGAACGGGGTGTCATCCGCCGTACGACCATCGACGTCGATCCGGACGCCCTGGGGCTGGGGGTGCTGGCGCACGTCCTCATCGACTCCGACGCGTGGATGGGCGAACCGGTCACCAGGAGCGCCCTGTTCGCCCTTCCCTGGATCGAGGAGGCGTACATCGTCGCGGGCGCCGCATCCGTCCTGGTCAAGGTCCGCGCTTCCAGTACCGAGGAGCTGCAGACCGCCCTCCGCCGCATTCACGAGGTCGACGGCGTGACCAGCACTCAGGCCATCGTTGTCCTGCAGACGTTCTTCGAACGCCCACCCGACCCGCTCACCGCCGACGGGTGACCCCTCCCCGGGGGACTTGAGGTCTCGGTCCGTACCGGAATCAGATATCGCACGGGCTAAGATGCCCGGGGCCCGAAGCCGCAAGTTCGAGTTGCGACTTCGGGCCCTTTCGCGGGCCTGCCGTTGATGTGGTTACTCCAGTACGCGGAGCTTCGCTCCGTTGTTCCACGCCTCCAGCAGGCCGCGGTGGATGGCGGTCACCTCGTGGCGTGCGG
>NZ_JBOHCV010000443.1:0-8570 GCF_050698815.1 Streptomyces sp. | reverse complement strand
CGCCGCCGGGCAGCGCCGCGTTCAGGAACAGGGCACGGTAGTAGTCCCCGACCGCACCGGCCAGCGGCAGCCGGAGCTTGAGGCCGCGGGCCACCAGACACCAGCGCCAGGCGCTGCAGACGGTGGTCAGCAGGCCCAGACCGAGAGCGGCCAGGAGCGCGGGGCCGTCGATCCTGCGCAGTCCGGAGACGAATGCGTCGGTGCCCAGCCGCCACAGCAGCACCGCGAGGATGCTCCCGCCGAAGAGCAGCCGGATCCAGGACCAGGCCGCGCGCGGTATCACGAGGGCTCGCCGCCCGGCGTCGGTGGCAGTGCCAGCAGGTCGCTGTGGTGTACCACCACCCGCAGCTCGCCTGCCGCGCACGCTGCCAGCCGGGCCCGCAGGTACGGCTCCGCGCGCGGCGCCAGGTCCGGGCGCTGGGCACACGCGGCCCCGACCCAGCCCGGCAGCCACTGCGCCGTCAGCGCGGACTCGGCGGCGCCGAGCCGCCACGGGCTGGCGTGCGTCCGTACCGCCGCGCCGTGCCGTGCGAACGCTTCGGAGGCCGCCTCGACGGCGTCCGGTCCGAGCATGCGGCGGGGGTGATCGCCGCGCCGCTGGTGGGCGTTGAACGCGTCGGCGATCTCGGCGTCCAGGTCTTCGGCAGGGGTGAGCTCGACCCGCCCCACCACGGAGAGGGCCAGCAGGGCCGGGCAGCGGGCACCGGCGCAGGCCGCGGCGAGCCCCTCGACCTCGGCGTGGGTGAGCACGTCCAGCAGCGCGGAAGCCGTCACCAGCGACGTGCCGGCCAGGCTGTGGGCGGTCAGCCGGTCAAGGTCACCGCACACCGTGGCGACGGTGACGCGGCTGCCGTCGGCGGCCGTGCGGGGCATCGCCGTACCGGCCCGCTCGAGCAGAGCGGGGTCGCGGTCGTGCAGGATCCAGTGCTGGGGGCCGGGCAGCCGGGGGGCGAGCCAGCGGCCCATGGAGCCGGTGCCGCAGCCGAGATCGCGGATCACCAGTTCCGCCGCACTCCTGCCGGGCGGCGGGTCCGCCAGGTGAGCCCGCAGCGGGCCGAGGAGAGCGGGCGCGCGGGCGGCGGCGTCGGCGCTCTCCCGCAACTGGAGCCATTCCGGGGTGTAGCGGGGCGTGCCGGGCCCGCTCAAGCCGTCCGGCGGGTCTCCCGCCGGAGCTGTTCGAGCACCTCGGCCAGACTCCGTGACGTCATCTCCCACCCGCGCAGCATCGCACGCCGCCGCCGCGCGGACTCCCGCGATCGAGAACGTACGCCGGGCTCGCTGAACCAGCGGCGCAACGCCGAATTGAGTGCTAGAGGGTCTTCCGGTGGTACGAGAATCCCCGGCACGCTGCCGTCCGGCGCCCGCCCGACCGCTTCCGGCAGACCGTCGACGGCCGTCGCCAGCACGGGAATGCCGCGCGCGAGCGCCTCGGTCACGACCATGCCGTACGTCTCCGCCCGGGAGGTGAGCACCGCGAGGTCGGCGGCGGCGTAGCTCGCGGCCAGTTCCGCGCCGGACTGCGGGCCGGGGAGGCTGAAGCGGTCGCCGAGCCCGAAGCCGGCGATCAGCGCGCGGAGCCCGGCCGTGTAGTCCGGGTCCTGGTGCAGGCTGCCGACGATCGCGCAGCTCCAGGGCAGGTCGGCGACGGTCGCGAGGGCTTCCACCAGCCGGTGCTGCGCCTTGCGCGGGGTCACCGAGGCGACGCACAGCAGCCGCGAGACGCCGTCGGTGCCGGCTGCCAGCGGCGCGCGTTCGACGCCGGGTTCGGCGACGTGGACCAGGTGGGGGTCGAGCCCGTGGTGGTCCACGAGCCGGCGGGCGGCCCATCCGCTGGTCGCCACCACGGCCGGCACGGCGCGCAGGGTCTCGCGCTCGCGGGCGTCCAGGTCCGCCGCGAGGGCGGGGTCGAGTCCCGTCTCGTCGCCCAGCGGCAGGTGCACCAGCACCACGAGCCGCAGCCGTCCGGCCTCGGGAACGACGACGTCGGGGACGGCGCAGGCGAGGAGACCGTCGATGAGGACGACGGCGCCGTCCGGCAACCGCGCGAGCAGCCGGGCCAGTTCCGTGCGCGCCGCCGCTCCGGGCTGCGGCCAGCCGCCCGCGATCGCGTGCTCGTGCACCTGCCAGCCGGTGCCGGGCAGGCCCTGGCACACCCGGCGGTCGTAGCTGTTGCCGCCGCTCGGTGCCGTCATGTCGTCGACGCCGCCGGGCATCACTATGTGCACCGAGCGGCCGGTGGTCACGGTGGTGGTCCCGGCGCCGGCGCTGCTCACAACGTGCGCTCGAAGCTCGCCCAGGCGATGTGCGATTCGTGCAGGGTGACGGTGATGCCGGCCAGGCCGCGGGCCCCCTCGCCCAGCGCCCCGGCGTGCACCCGGTCGGCGAGGCGGTCGGCGATGACCTTGGCCAGGGCCTCGGTCGAGGTGTTGATGCCCGCGAAGGCGGGTTCGTCGTCGAGGTTGCGGTAGTTGAGTTCGCCGACCACACCGCCGAGTTCGCTGGTGGCCAGCCCGATGTCGACGACGATGTTGTCGGCGTCCAGCTCTGCCCGGCGGAACGTCGCGTCCACCAGGAACGTCGCCCCGTGCAGGCGCTGCGCGGGTCCGAAAACCTCTCCGGTGAAGCTGTGCGCGATCATGAGGTGATCGCGGACGGTGATGCTGAACAAGGGTGCTCCTCCAGGGTTATCGGCAGGTCTGCCCGCTTCAGGTGGTGGTCCGGTCAGGGTCGTACAGGACCCGGTGGCACAGCGCCGGGAGGTCGCCGGAGGCGAGCCGGGGCAGCACCCGCGGCAGCTCCTCGAAGGCGCACTCGCCGGTGATCAGCGCGTCGAAGGCCGGGTCGGCGAGCAGTTCGAGGGCGAGCGCGAGCCGGTCGGCGAAGGTCCGCCGGGAACTCCGGGCCGGGGAGACGGTACCCACCTGGCTGCCGCGCACGACCAGGCGCCGGGAGTGGAAGGCCTCTCCCAGCGGCAGGCTGACCCGCCGGTCGCCGTACCAGCTCAGTTCGAGGACCGTCCCCTCCGGGGCGAGGAGTTCCAGCGAGCGGGCGAGTCCGTCCTCGGTGGCGCTGGTGTGGACGACGAGGTCGCAGTCGCCGGCGGCGTCCTCGGGGAGCGCGAAGCCGACGCCGAGTGCCTTCGCGGTCTGAGCCCGGGTGGGGTCCGCGTCGACCAGCTGGACGCGGACGGCGGGATACCGGGCGAGGAGCGCGGCCACGCAGCAGCCGACCATGCCGGCCCCGACCACGGCGATCCGGTCGCCGATCAGCGGTGCGGCGTCCCACAGGGCGTTCACCGCGGTCTCCACCGTCCCGGCCAGCACGGCCCGTTCGGCGGGGACCGTGTCCGGCAGCGGTGTCACGGCGCTCGCCGGGACGACGTACCGGGTCTGGTGCGGGTAGAGGCAGAAGACGCTGCGGCCGCGCAGCGAGGGTGGTCCCTCCTCGACGAGGCCGACGTTGAGATAGCCGTACTTGAGCGGCCCGGGGAAGTCGCCGTCCTGGAACGGCGCCCGCATCGTGGCGTACTGGCTCTCGGGCACACCGCCGCGGAAGACGAGGGTCTCCGTGCCGCGGCTGATGCCGGAAGCGAGCGTACGCACCACGACGTCGCCGGCGGCCGGTTCCGGCAATGCGACCTCCCGGATCTCGCCGTGGCCGGGAGAGCGTAGCCAGAATGCGCTGGCCGTGCGCCGCATTGGCATCCTCCTGAGCAATCGAACCTGGTCACGGTGATCCGCGGTTACGATACGCGGCACTTATCGGGGGCTGCCATGAAGTGGGAGGCCGGACGGTGGCCGTGCACGACAGGTACGACTCGTACACGTACGACACGTATGGCACAAGGCTCTTCGGGAACGAAGCGGCGGTCGGCTCGGGCGCACAGATGCTCCTGCTGGGGCTGCTCGAGGTGACGGTCGGCCTGGGGCCCGCCGGGTGGCTGGCCGGCTCGGCGTTCACGATCGCCAACTGGGCATTCCTCACCCTCGCCCTGGACCGGTCGCGGAACCGGTCCTTCGGACCCGCCGACCGCGTCACGCTGGCCCGGGCGGCGCTCGTCGGCGGCGTGACCGCACTGGTCGCGGATTCCTTCGACCGGCCGCCGCCGGTCACGGTCCTGGTCGCCCTCACCACCACGGCGCTCATCCTCGACGCCGTCGACGGCCATGTCGCCCGGCGTACCGGGACGGCGTCCGAGCTGGGGGCGCGCTTCGACATGGAGGTGGACGCGTTCCTCATACTGGTGCTCAGCGCCCACGTCGCCACGTCGGTGGGCGGGTGGGTGCTGCTGATCGGCGTCATGCGGTACGCCTTCGTCGCGGCAGCCTGGATATGGCCGTGGCTGAGCCGCCCACTGCCGCCGAACACGGCCCGCAAGACGGTGGCGGCACTGCAGGGGATCCTGCTGCTGGTGGCAGCCGCCGGGATTCTCCCGCCGGCGCCGGCGTTCACGGTCGCCCTCCTCGCGCTGGCCCTGCTCGTCCACTCCTTCGGCCGCGACGTCGCGTGGCTGTGGCGCACCCGGCACGCGCGGACGGCCCCCGCAGCGTCGGGGTCGGCCACCGTCCGCCGCCCCGGCGTCGTCACCGTCCCCGAGGAATCCCGTCGATGAGCACGGCTCCCACCCCCACCCCGCTGATCTCGCTCACCTGGACGGACCATGTGACGGGCCACCAAGGCCACTTGGTCATCGACCGCCTCGTGCGCGGCGTCTCCAGCGGCGGCCTGCGGATGCGTAAGGGCTGCACCCTGGACGAAGTGGCCGGCCTGGCCCGTGGCATGACGATGAAGGAGGCCCTGCACTACAACCCGGAGGGCCGCTACATCCCCCTGGGCGGAGCCAAGGGCGGCATCGACTGCGACCCGCGGGATCCGGAAGCCTACGGTGTCCTCGTGCGCTATCTGCGCGCCATGCGCCCGCACATCGAGAAATTCTGGACCACGGGCGAAGACCTGGGCCTGACCCAGGCGACCGTCGAGGCCGCCGCCGCCGAAGCCGGTCTGACCTCCACCATCCAAGCCGTCTACCCGCTGCTCGACGACGAACGGGCGGCGCGGCAGCGGCTCGAGAAGGCCTTCGGCATCGACGTGGACGGCATCGGGCTCGACGAGCTGGTCGGCGGTTGCGGCGTCGCCGAAGCGGTGCTGGTGGCGCTGGACAGAGCGGGAGTCGGGCATACGGGGACCCGGGTGGCGGTGCAGGGCTTCGGCACCATGGGCGGGGCCACCGCGCGTTTTCTCTCCCGCGCGGGGCTGACGGTCGTCGCTGTGGCGGACGTCGAGGGGACCATCGCCAACCCCGACGGCCTGGATGTGGAGACCCTGCTCGCCGCCCGTGACGGGTACGGCACCGTCAACCGCTCGGCCCTGGCCCCCCGCGACTTCCGGCTGCCGGGCGACGCATGGCTGTCCACAGCCGCCGAAGTGCTGGTACCGGCCGCGGTCTCCTACGCCGTCGACACCGTCAACCAGCGGCAGATCACGGCCCGCTGGGTCGTCGAGGCGGCCAACATGCCGGTGCTGCCGGAGGCGGAGGAACTGCTCGCGGCCCGCGGGATCGCCGTACTGCCGGACGTCGTCGTCAACTCCGGTACGAACGCCTGGTGGTGGTGGACCCTCTTCGGCGACATCGGCGCGGACGCGGACGAGGCGTTCGCGTACACCCGCCGCTCGATGCGCGAGCTGATCGACCTGATGCTCACCCGGGCCGATGCCGATGGCACGAGCCCCCGCGCGGCGGCCCACGCCATCGTCGCCGGCCGACTGCCCGCCATCGCGGAGCGCTTCGGGTGGTACGGGCACGCTCAGCCGAGGTAGAGGAGTTTCTCCAGAGCCTCGCCGTCCGCGATCCGGCGGAGGAGGGCGGGTTCCCTCTCGTCCGAGAGCTCCGCGCACGGCAGCACGGCTGCCAGCGCGTCCGGCGGCAGAGCGATCACTCCGCTGGCGTCGCCAAGGATGACGTCGCCGGGTTCGACCCGCACGCCACCGAAGTCGACCGGAACCTGCCGGCGTCCCTTCGTGCCGCCGAGCTGCTTGGTCGTGAGGCAGCTCGTGCCGCGGGCATGGACGGGGATTCCGGATCGCGGATCCCCGAGCGCGCCGACATCGGTGACCGCACCGTCGACGAGGATCCCCGCGGCTCCGCGGGCACGGGCCGCGGCGGCGGTGACCGCACCGATGACCGCATGCGCGTGGTCGCCGCCCGTGTCGATGACCAGCACGTCACCGGGTCGCAGCTCGAGGATGGCCCGGTTGACCGATCCGGCGTCCGGTTCGTCGAGCGCGAGTGTCGCCGCGATCCCGATCACACGCTGCGGGAGACCGAACCGGCGGACCGACAGGTCGGCGAAGCCGTGCTCGAGGAAGTGGCCGAGCGTCGGGAAGTCGACGTCCGCCACACGTTCGAGGAGCTGGACGAGGTCGGAGTCAGCGTCCTCCCCGCACCCGGTCAGCGTCACGTAGACCCTCCCTGCGGCGTGGTGACGACGGCGATGCAGTCGATCTCCATCGACACCCCCCACAGCCCCACGCACACGGTGGTGCGCGCCGGACGACGGCCGGCCAGGAACCTCTCGTACACACGGTTGTAGGTCTCGAGCTGATCGCGGGAGCTGAGATAGGTGTTGATCTTCACGATGTGCTCGAGGTCGGATCCGGCGGCCACCAGCACGGACTCGAGGTGGCTGAGCGTCGCGTGCACCTCGTCCTCGAAGGTGCCGGTCTCCGCACCCGGGGCTGCCGGAATCTGGCCCGTCGTGAACACGAATCCACCGGCCGAGGTCGCCTGGACGTAGGGGCCGACGGCGGCGGGGACACCGGGCGCCGACGCGAAACGCTGAATTCCGCTCATGCGGGGACCTCGCGCTTCGGGGCCGGGGAGTCACGGCTCACCTCGTCGAAGGCCCCGACTCGCGTCTCGGCGAGCAGGAAGAGAGCGATCAGGGAAAGCAGAGCGGTCCCGGCGATGTACCAGGCGATGGAGGAACTCTGCCCGGTGAGTGACAGGAGTGCGACGGTGATCGCCGGAGTCGCCGCGGAACCGAGCAGGCCGGAGAGCATATAGGCGACCGAGAGGCCCGAATAGCGCACCCGGGTGCCGAAGAGTTCGGCGAGAAAGGTGGCGATGGGGCCGTAGTTGGCGGAGAAAGCGATCGCCATCAGCGCGTACGCCGCAAAGACGCCCGCTTCCGATCCTGTGTCGAGAAGCCAGAAGAAGGGGAAGGCGAATACGGCCTCAGCGGCGATGCCGCCGTAGATGACGGGCTTTCGGCCGACGCGGTCGGAGAGGCGTCCGAAGAAGGGAATCAGCACCCAGGCGACAGCGCACGACATCATGACGGCCCACAGCATCAGATTCTTCGAGTGCCCGAGGTCCTCGGTGCCGAAGCTCACGCCGGACGTGATCAACAGGGTGAAGGTCGAGCCCGTGGAGAGCGTCGCGATGCCGCCCAGCACCACCTGCCGCCAGTACTGGCGCATGAGGGCGAAGAACGGGATCCTGGCCTTCTCCCCCGCCTGCCGGACGGCCTGGAAGCTCGCCGTCTCCTCGATGTTGAGACGGATGTAGATGCCGACGCCGATGAGGGCGGCGGAGATCAGGAACGGGATCCGCCATCCCCACGCCAGGAGTGCTTCGGTGTCCAGGTTGGCCGCCACGAGCAGGAAGGCGCCGTTGGCGAGCAGCGTTCCGATCGGCACGCCGATCTGGACCATCGAGCCGAAGAATCCGCGCCGTCCGGGCGGGGCGTGCTCGACCGTCATCAGGACGGCCCCGCCCCATTCACCGCCGAGGGCAAGACCCTGGACGACTCGGAGGCCGAGGAGGAGGAGTGGGGCGGCGACTCCGATGGTTCCGTAATCCGGCACCAGGCCGATCGCGAATGTCGCGACTCCCATCATGATGAGAGAGGTCAACAGCATGGACTTCCGGCCGATCCGGTCGCCGAAATGCCCGAATACGATGGCTCCCACCATCCGGGCCAAATAGGCGGAGGCGAAGGTGAGAAAGGCCAGGATCGTGCCGGTCGTGCCGTCGAGTTCGGGAAAGAAGATCTTGTTGAAGACGAGCGCCGACGCGGTGCCGAACAGGAAGAGGTCGTACCACTCGACCGTGGTGCCGATGACGCTCGCGACAGCAATCTTGCGCATCTTTCGTGCGTCGCTCGGGACGCTGGCGGCTGGTTCGGGAGTGCGGGTCGTCATGGAGCTCCGATCGGGCATGGATCGCTGACAGCTCTGCTTGCGCGGAATGAGTTGGTCAACTTTCCTTTGCGCCCGAGGGAAACAACAAGGAGCAAACGCACACGGTTGCCGACGGCTGAGTGTTCATATGCCCACCCGGACCCGCCCCGGCTCACCGGATCGGTTCGACGCCCGGGGAGTCCGGCGGCTCGCGTGGCGCCTTACGACCCGTAACCCGCCCAGCCACCAACACCCTTCGTCGCGGCCTTCGTTGCCGTCGCCGCCCGCCTCACCTAGGACCTGGGACGCCGCCTCGGCACGAAATCGTCCTCCGGGAGGGAGTCCTCGGGAAGGGAGGAAACCTGCGGACCCAGCGCGTCCTCCGGCAC